>JANOPR010000214.1:0-5448 GCA_031421955.1 Burkholderiales bacterium | reverse complement strand
CTCGATGCGGATGACTTCGAGCCTGAGGCCGACCACTTTCTTGCCCTCGACCCAGGCCGCGGCATCGCGCACCACGCGGTCGACATAGCCGTTCCTGGCCCAGTCGGCGTCGAACATCGGGCTCTTGGCCGGGACTTCGATGTAGCGAGAGAGGGCCGGGATGATCTCCTCGTCCCACAGGCGGTCGGTGAAGGTGGACAGTTGGGTGGTATCGAGCATGGTCTTGAGTGGATGGACGGCGGTGCCGAGGCTTGAAGTCGGGGGGGCGACAGGCATAACATGCCCGGGTGCGATTGTCTCGCGCAATGCCGCCATGAAACGCCCATCATTGTTTGCGCTGTGGCTTGGGGTCGGGCTGCTGGCTCTGGCCGGGTGTGCCACGGCGCCCGCGCCCGCAGCCATCAAGGCGCCGTTGCAGCTGCTCGATGACGCGGCGTTCGCGGCGCCCTCGCACACGATCGACGCCGCCGAGGTGTTCGCCCTCAGCCCGGCGATGCGGCGCTACGTGGATGTCGAGATCGCGTTGCAGCTGCGCCAGCTCGGCCGCCACCGGGGCCTGGTGAACGCGCTGCACCACAAGGCCCAGTTGCGGCTCGACTACGACACCGAGGTCACGCGCAACGCGGCGCAAGCCTTCGAGGCGCGCTCGGGCAACTGCCTGTCGCTGGTGGTGATGTCGGCGGCGCTGGCCAAGTACCTCGACCTGCCGCTGGCTTACCAGGCGCTGGTCGGCCAGGAGTCCTGGAGCCGCAGTGGCGATCTGTCGATCGTCAACGGGCACGTCAATATCGTGATCGACAAGCGCCTGATCGATCGCGTCGTCGGCCTCGAGCAGGAAACGCCTCTGCAGCTGTCGTTCGGCACGCTGCCGGCGGGCCGGGGCGCCCTGCTGCGTCAGGTCAGCGAGTCGACGATCGTGGCCATGTTCATGAACAACCGTGCGAGCGAGGCGATGGTGCGCGGCGAACTCGCCGATGCCTACGCCTATGCGCGAGCCGCCGTGCTGCACGAGCCCGGCTACGTGAGCGCCTACAACACGCTGGCGGTGGTGTACCAGCGGCACGGCCTGCCCGGCCATGCCGAGCGGGCCTACCGCTTTGCCTTGGAGCGCAACGAGAACCACCTGCCCACACTGGACAACCTGTCACGCCTGCTCGCGGCCCAAGGCCGCGCCGCCGAGGCCGCGCCGCTGCGTCAACGGCTGGCGCGGCTGGAGGCTGAGCCGCCGTTCATGCACTTCGACCTCGGGCGCGCGGCCGCGCAGGCCGGCGACTACCGCAGCGCACGCGAGCACATCCTGCGCGAGATGAAACGCGACCCCGACTACCATGAGTTCCACTTCTGGCTCGCGGTGGCGCTCTACGGCCTGGGCGACGCCACGCAGGCGCGCGAGCACCTGACGCAGGCGATGCGCAACAGCACGACGCGGCGCGAGCAGGAGCTGTACGCGGCCAAGCTGCAGCGCGTGGTCCAGACCCCGAGCGCCACGCCGCTGTCGAACTGAGCTTGGCGCGCTCAGCGCGCGCGCTTGCGCGCGGCGGCGTCGGCCACCAGCGGCGTCAGCACGCGCAGCAGTTCGGCTTCGTCGATCGGCTTGGCCAGGAATTCGCTCATGCCGGCCTCGCGCGCCTGGCTGCGGTCGATTTCCAGCACCGCGGCGGACAGCGCAAACAGCGGCAGCGCGGCGGTGGCCGGGTCGGCGCGCAGGGCGCGCGCCGCGCCCATGCCGTCGAGTTCGGGCATGTGCAGGTCGAGCAGCACGACGTCCAGGTCGGGCATCGCTGCGGTGGCCAGCAATACCGCCCGCGCGCCGTCGTCGGCTTCGATCACGTCGGCGCCCAGGCGCTGCAGCAGTGTGCTGACGATCAGCATGTTGACCGGGTTGTCTTCGGCCACCAGGACCACCAGGCCGGCCAGCACGCGCGCGGACTCGGCCTGCTGGTTGGCGGCCTGCACCGCGCCGATGCCCGGACGCAGCGGCAGCTCGACCCAGAAGTTGCTGCCGCGCCCCAGCTGGCTCTCGGCCCCGACGCGCCCGCCCATCAGCACCGCGAGTTCGCGGCAGATCGACAGCCCCAGGCCCGTACCGCCGTAACGCCGTGTGGTCGAACTGTCGGCCTGCGAAAAGGGCTGGAACAGGCGCTCGCGCGCGGCCTCGGCGATGCCGATGCCGGTGTCGCGAACGGCCAGGCGCAGCATGTCGTCGCCGCCGCGGCTGACCTCGACGCGCACGCTGCCGCGGTTGGTGAACTTGAGCGCGTTGTTGAGGTAGTTGCACAGAATCTGGCGCACGCGCACCGGGTCGCCGTGCACCTGCTGCGGCACCTCGCGGGCGATGTGGCACGCCATCGTCAGGCCGCGCTCGCGCCCGAGCGACGCGACGGTGTGAAAGCTGCTCGTGACCAGGCCGTGCAGGTCAAAGCCGATGTCCTCGAGTACCACGCGGCCGGCCTCGATCTTGGACAGGTCGAGCACATCCGAGACCAGGCCGGCCAGCGATTGCGCCGCGTCGCTCAGGTGGCCGATGTACTCGGCGCGGCGGCGCTCGTCGGATTCGCCCTGCAGCAGGCGCGCCAGGCCGAGCACGGCGTTGAGCGGGGTGCGGATCTCGTGGCTCATGGTCGCCAGGAACTCGCTCTTGGCCTGGTTGGCGGACTCGGCCTGCTGCTTGGCCTGGGACAGCTCGCGCTGCACCTGTTCGGCGTCCGTGACATCGCGCACGCTGAACACGGCGGCTGGCTCGCCGTCCCACTCGAAGGCGCCGGCCGAAATCAGCACGTTGCGCTCGCGCCCGTCGCGCATCGCAGCGGTGCTGCGCCAGTCGCGCACCATGCCGGTGGGGGCCAGGGCGGCAGCCAGCCGCAAGTCGTCGTCGTTGTCCTTCCAGACCCCGATTTCCCTGCCTGTGTGGCCGATCACCTCCTCTTCACTGTGGCCGACGAACTGCAGGTAGCTTGGATTCGCAAGCAACACGCGGCCACTGCGCAGGCTGGCCACGCAGATGGCGTCGGGGCTGAGCTGAAACAGGCGGTCGAGCATGTCGCGCGTGCGCTGCGCCTCGTGCCCGGCCTGGACTTCGGCGGTGATGTTGCGACCCACGCCCCACCAGCCGGTGTGGCGCCCGCGCTCGTCAACCACCGGCTCGCCGCTGACGCTGGCGTGCTGCACGCTGCCGTCGGCAAAGCGACAGCTGGCGGGTTGGTCGCGAAAGGCCTGGCCCTGGCGCACGCGCTGTTGCAATGCCTGCCAGTTCGCGTCGTCGACCACCTGCGGCCCGCCGGGCTGGGCCACGCGCAGGCATTCAGCCACCGAGCGCCCGGTGCGCGCTTCGATCGACGGCGAGATCTCGACCAGCCGCCCGCGCGCATCGACGCTCCAGGTCCAGTCGCTGCCGATGCGCAGCAACTCCGACAGGCGCCGCTCCTGCGTCAGCGCGTCGTGCAGGTTGTGCGTGAGCAGCCGGCCAAGAGCCGCGGCGGCGAGCAGGCCGCCCAGCGTCAGCAGCAGGTGCGACAGGACACGGTTGGCGGCCGGCTGAAGCACCTCGGGCCGCGCGTCCGCGATCCACCCGCGCAGCTGGCCCCAATAGAGCAGACCGACGATGGCCATGTTCAGCGCGGCCAGCGCCAGCGCCGAGCGAAGTGACAGCAGCACGCCGGCCAGCGCGATCAGCAACGCGGTTGCGGCCAGGAGCAGCGAGTGCATGCCCAGCCCGCTGTAGGCGGCGTGGGTGCCGATGCCCAGCATCAGACCCAGCAGGACGATGAAGGCGGCGGCACGCGGCCAACCGCGGCGCCACACCCACCAAGCCACTGCGCCGGCTGCCAGCGCCCAGAGTCCGAACAGCAGGCGCGGGCGCAACTGCGGTGACGCGGTGGCGTCGACGACCAGGCTTTGAACCAGCGACACCGCCACCAGCAGCGTGCCAAGGATCAATGCGAGCAAGCTCAGCGTGCGGCCCGCAAGGCGATAGATTTCGGTTCGCGCGTGCGCGCTCGGGCCCTGCGGCGGCAAGTCGGGGGCGGGGGTGGGCCCCGAGGAGTCGACGGGCGGTGTCATCGGCATGGGCCGTCGATCCTAACGCCGGTGCAATGCCGGGCCCCGTGCGCAGGCGATGCGCGGTTCAGCCGTAGCAGAACACGTCGAGCTTGTTGCCGTCGAGGTCGCGAAAGTAGCCCGCATAGAAACCATCGCCGCCCTCGGCGCGCAGGCCCACTGCGCCCTCGTCGGTGCCGCCGAGTTCGAGGGCCTTCTTGTGCAGCCGATCGACCTTGTCGCGCGAGTCGACCGCCAGGCCGACCATCACGCCGTTGCCCACGGTGGCGGGCTTGCCGTCGTAGGGCTTGAACACGCAGAGCATGGGCTTGTCCATGGCCGCGGCCCAACCGTGCCCGCGACCGCCGAATTCCATCAGGCGCGAGATGCCGACTTCGCCCAGCAGCGCGTCGTAGAACGCCGCGGCGCGCGGCAGGTCGTTGGTTCCGAGGGTGACGTAGCCGATCATTGCGGACTCCTAGGGTGGGTTGTCAGGGCTGGCGCTCGAATTTGAACACCGCCACGCTGGCGCGCAGGTTGGGCCAGCGCCGCACGGCCTGGCCCTCCTGCACGCCGAAGCTGTCGAGGATGGACAGGCCGTTCTTGCGCGCCAGCACCTCGAAGTCGGCGTAGGTGCCGACGCGGATGTTGGGTGTGTCGTACCACTGGTAGGGCAGCACCTTGGTCACCGGCATGCGCCCGGACGCCACCCGCAGGCGATTGGGCCAATGGGCGAAGTTGGGAAAACTGACGATGCCGATGCGGCCCACGCGCGCCGTCTCGCGCAGCATTTTTTCGGTGTTGCGCAGGTGTTGCAGGGTGTCGAGCTGCAGCACGACGTCGAAGCTGCGGTCCTCGAACAGGGCCAGTCCGTCCTCGAGGTTGGCCTGGATCACGTCGATGCCGCGCGCCAGACTGGCGTGCAGGTTGGCGTCGTCGAGTTCGATGCCGTAGCCACTGCAGCCGCGCCGCTCGATCAGGCGGGCCAGCAGTTCGCCGCTGCCGCAGCCGAGGTCGAGCACGCGGCTGCCCTGCGGCACCAGCTCGGCGATCAGTTCGAGGTCTTTCCTCTCGCTCATGACGAAAACTCGCTGCCGATGCGCTCGAAATAGGTCCGCATCACCGCAAAGTAGCGCGGGTCGTCGAGCAGGAAAGCATCGTGGCCATGCTGGGCGTCGATTTCGGCGTAGCTCACGTGGTGCTTGCCATCGACGAGGGCCTTGACCAGCTCGCGCGAGCGCGTTGGCGAGAAGCGCCAGTCGGTAGTGAAGCTGACCAGCAGAAACTTGGCGCGTACCTCGGCGAAGGTCTTGGCCAGGTCGCCGCCGTGTTTCGAGGCCGGGTCGAAATAGTCGAGCGCGCGTGTGATCAGCAAGTAGGTGTTGGCGTCGAAGTAGTCGCTGAACTTGTCGC
>JANOPR010000213.1:0-3662 GCA_031421955.1 Burkholderiales bacterium | reverse complement strand
GCGGTACGCCCCCCAGCTGCTGGTGACCCCGCGCGTGCGCCGGGGGGTTCCGGGGCCGCCGCGTGGCCTGCACCAAAAATCCGGCGCCCCCCGGGGGCGACCGGGTGTCGGTGCTGCGCCCCAGCGACTCTAGTCGCCGGGCGACGGCGACCAGCAGCGCGTCACCGGTGTCGTGGCCTAGGCGGTCGTTGACCGCCTTGAAGCCGTCGAGGTCGAGCAGGTAGACGGCCGTCATGCGCTCGGGCACGCTGGCCGGCAGCACGCGGGCCAGGGTCTCGTTGAGGCCGCGCCGGTTCGGCAGCCCGGTCAGCGCGTCGGTGTGGGCCAGCGAGCGCATGGCAGCATGCTCCAGATGCACGCGCTGCGCCGAGGCGCGCAGATCTTCGATGCGCACGCCGAGCACGCGCATCCACATGGCCATCTCGATCATCGAACCGAACTGGAACACATGCTGGGTCCAGAAGTTGGACGGCACCCAGCCGCGAAGCAGCCCAACCATGACCAGTGTTGCGAAGAAATAGACACCCCAGCCGATCAGCATGTACAGGCCGACGCGCTCGCCCTGGCGCGCGCGTCGGTACGCGATCGGTAGCGCCAGGAGCATGGGCAGCGGACCGAGTGCCGAGGCGACCAGCGAGGCACTGCGGTAACTGACCAGGTCCAGCGCGAAGGCCGCTGCGGTCAGGCCCGTGACCAGCGCCTCGGCATGCAGCGCATACGAGATCCAGGGGCGGATCTCGGCGACGGCCAGTGCACGGTCAATGAACAGGCAGCCGCCAGCCAGCGCAAGCAACACTGCCAGCGGCGCCGCGTGTTGCACCCACCAGGCGTTGTCGCCCCACAGGTGCTGCGGCCCAATCCCGAAGTAAGCGATGAAGAACAGCGCCGTACAGCCCAGCGTCAGGGCGTACTGCAGGAACATCGCATCCCGCAGGCTCAGCCACTGCGCCAGGCTGTACAGCAGCAGGCACAAGGCCGCGCCGGCAAGCAAGCCTTGCAGCATCTGTGCCGCCGCCTCGCGGCCATGGAAGGCCTCGGGCGTTGCCACCACGATCGGCAGCAGCATGGAGCTGCGCGTCTGCACGCGCAGGAACAGCTCATGTGTGCGGCCCGCCTCGAGAGTGATCGGGGTTGCGTGCCACGCACTGGGCAGCGGGTGTTGCGAATACGGCAGCTGCCGGCCCATGTGCACGGTCCGGCGCAATGTGCCGGCGTCGAGCACATAGAGCTCGATGTCGTCGAGAGACGCGTACTCAAGCGCCAAGACCCAATCGGACCGGGAGCGCGTCGGTACCTGCACCTCAAGACGCAGCCAGACCACATCCTTGCGTTGGCCCAGATTGGACTGCGGCCCGATGGGCGGGCTGAACTCGCTGCGCCGCGCCAGCACCTGCTCGAGCGTCAACTCGCGCGTCGGGTCCGACAGCACCGTGACAGCCGGCCAGGCGTCGAGCACGCCGGCGGCGGCGTCCAGGCGCAACGGTTGTGCCATCGCCACGCCACTTGCCAGGGCGGTGCACAGGATGGCGAGTTGCCGCACACAGGCGGCGACGGAGAGTCGCTTGAACATGGCTGCAGCATCGGCCTGTGGGGCCCGAACTTGAGGCCGGCGGGCTGCACCGGGCATTGAACGCCGCCGGTGCCCGACGAAGCGTGCGACGGATTGCACGGCGCGCACACGCGGCACCCGCGTGGCTATGATCCCGCGCATGCCCGCCACGCTCGACGGCCGCCTGGTGGTGGCGATCTCCTCCCGCGCCCTGTTCGACTTCGAGGACGAGAACCGCGTCTTCGAAGCCCATGACGACCGCGCCTATATGCAACTGCAGTTGCAGCGACTCGAGCAGCCGGCGCGCGCCGGCGTGGCGTTCTCGCTGGTGAACAAGCTGCTGGCCTTTAACCGTGCCGGCAACCCTCTGGTCGAGGTCGTGATCCTGTCGCGCAATGACCCGGTGTCGGGCATGCGCGTGTTTCGGTCGTGCCAGCACTACGGGCTGCCGATCGAGCGCGGCGTGTTCACGCGCGGCCAGAGCCCGTGGCGCTACCTCAAACCGCTCAACGCCCACCTGTTCCTGTCGGCCAACGAGACCGATGTGCGCTCCGCGCTCGCCGCCTGCGTGCCGGCCGCGCGCGTGTACCCGCATTCGGCGCACGCCTCGGGCGCGCACCCGAACGAGGTCCGCATCGCCTTCGACGGCGACGCGGTGCTGTTCTCCGACGAATCCGAACGTGTCTACCAGCGCGCCGGCCTGCAGGCCTTCCAGGCCCATGAGCGGGCGCGGGCATCGACGCCGCTGGCCGCGGGACCGTTCAAGCCGCTGCTCGAGGCCTTGCAGCGCCTGCAACATGCACCCCAGGCCGCCATGCGCGTGCGCACCGCCTTGGTCACCGCGCGCAGCGCGCCGGCCCATGAGCGCGCGATCCGTACCCTGATGGACTGGCACATCGATGTCGACGAGGCGATGTTCCTCGGCGGTCTTGCCAAGGGCGAGTTCCTGCGCGAATTCGAGCCTGACTTCTTCTTTGACGACCAGACCGGGCACATCGAAAGCGCCGCGGCACATGTGCCGGCCGGACATGTCGCGTCGGGCGTCAGCAACGACAACACGCTGACTGACTGATCAGTCCGACCGGCTTCGCACGCCACCAAACGACTCGTCGCACCGCGGGATTGCCAGGACGCTGCTATTTCGTAAATTAGGACGCTGCCAATCAGGGGCCTGCGGGCCGGTCGCGGTGAACTCCACGCAGATGCTCGAACGACACCTTGCCCGATGCATGACCCATGCACGGGGTTGGGTCGACCCGGTGCTGCGTGGTGCGGCAGCGATCCTGCTGACGCCGGGACACGCGGCCGTCCAAGGCATGAGGCGCGAGGTGGTGGCGCAGGCAGTGGAACTGCTTCAGACCCGCGGCAGCGCGCTGTCGGCTGCGTTCGAGCGTGAGCTCGGCCGCCAGCTGCAATCGGACATGGCGCCGCGACGCGCGACCCCCGGCGAGGCCAGCCTGACCGGCGAGCTGAGGCTGGTCGACGAGGAGCAGGCAGCCGAGGATGTGGAGTTGTTGCGCGCCGTCCAGCTCGTCGAGGGTGGCGCGGAGTGGGAACTGCGCGAGTTGCAGGCGCTGACGGCCACCTTGCGCGGCCAGAGCGCCGTCGGCGCGCGCAGCAATCCGCTGCGTCCCGAAGTCGTGACGCGCTCTTTCTGGTCCGCCGCGGGGTCCCTGGGCGTGGCCAGCCCGGTGCGCCGTGTGCTGCTGCGCGCCGCCGCCGAGCCGCTGACGCCCGCAATGCAGCAGGCCTGCCGCGACGCGGTCGGCTGGCTGACCGAGTGGGGCATCCGGCCGGCGCCCTGGAAGGTGAGCTCGGTGGCCAGCGGTCATCTGTCCGGTCCGCCGACGTCGGGCTTCAATGTCACGCGGCCAGGGGCGTTGAACGAATTGCGCTCGCTGGCCGCGGGTTCCGGTTCCCGTGCGCGCGCGTCCGGCGACGCATCGGCACCGACGTCGGATGCGACGCGCCTGACGCAGGCGCTGCTGGCCGCGCTCGACAAGCTGCCTGCGCCCGGGCCCGATGCCACGGCGGGCCAATGAATGCGCCGGCAGCAGCAAGAGTGGGCCGCACCGACGCGCAACACGCTGCAGGGTGACACGATCGACGTGCT
>JANOPR010000212.1:0-1939 GCA_031421955.1 Burkholderiales bacterium | reverse complement strand
ATCGACGCCGCGGCCCTTGCCGTAGCCGTGATAGAAATCCTTCGGCGCATTCGGCGGGTCGCCATGGGCGTCGAAGTTGACGACGCCACTGGCTTGCCATGTGAACGCGACGGTGGCGCCCTTGCGCATGTCCAGCTTGATCTCTGCGGCTTCGCCCGGCTTGAGCGTGATGGTCATCTCATGCTTCTGCCCGTTGGGCGGCGTCGACGGCGCTGCGGTTGTGGCCGTGACGGATGAGTCGGAAGCCACTGTCGCAACGACGGCAGCGACCGCAACAGGTGCGCCAAGCTGCCGCGCCGTCGCGTCGATGGCGGGAGCGGGTGCGTTGACGACGGGCGCCGCCTTGGCGTTCTCCGCGGCAAGCGACATCTTGATCTGGCCCATCTGCGTGAGCCCGAGCACTTTGCCGATGCCTGTGGGGTCGATGCCGTATTCCGACGGCAGCACCGCGGTGGTCAACAACCCGCTGGCGACTACAAGGGCGATGGCGGTCGAGCGGATCAGCCGGCGCGAGCTCGGCAGTTCCGCGCGCTTGGGAAGGTCGGTGTTGTACATGGAGTGAGATCCTTGATTGTTGGATGTCAGGAGACGATGAAGCCGGTGAGTTGGTAGCCGGTCAGCATGAAGCCGGCGGCCATCAGTGCGACGTTGGCGGTGTACGCGTGGCGCAGGAAGCTGTCGCTGCGGCGCCAGAAGCCCATTACGATGAGGATCGCGGTGAGTGCGAGCAACTGCCCGATTTCGACGCCGACGTTGAAGGCCAGCAGGTTGGGCAGCAAACCGTCGCGCGAGATTTCGAACTCCTGGATCTTGGTGGCCAGGCCGAAACCGTGGAAGAAGCCGAACACGAGCGTGGCCGCCAGCATGTTGGGCTGCACGCCGAACCAACGCTGGAACGCGCCGAGGTTGTCGAGCGCCTTGTAGACCACCGAGATGCCGATGATCGCGTCGATCAGGTACGAACTGACGTTCGTTCCGAAGTAGACGCCGGCCAGCAGCGTCGTCGAGTGCCCGACGGCGAACAGGGTGACGTACACCGCGACATGCTGCAACCGGTAGAGGAAGAAGATGACCCCGAACAGGAACAGCAGGTGGTCATACCCGGTCACCATGTGCTTGGCCCCCAGGTAGACGAAGGGCAGCAAGTGCGCGCCCGTGATCTCCTGGATGTAGCCCTTGTCGCCTTCGGCCACGCCATGGGCGAAGGCGCTGCTGCACAACAGGAGGAGGGCGCTCAGCCCGATGAGCGCGGTGCGCCAGGGGTCGCGCCAGGCGAGTGCCGGCCTCGGGCCGGCGTTGAAGCCAAAGAATTGCATTGGAAACTCCACACAGAAAAACAGGAATGCCGGCGTGGTGCCGGCGGCTGGGAGTCAAGCCAGGCTGTGTTTGGGTGGGCGTTCCAGTGGCCAGGGATGCGCGCTTGTCGCCGACCAGCCGGCGTGCCTGCGCCAGGCCGCGCTGTCGTCGCGCGAGCGGAGGCCGGCGTGGCCCAACGGCATCGGGTTGTCGTGACCCTGTTCGATCGCGGCGTGGCCGTGGGTGTGTTTGCCCCTGGCCTCATCGTCGGTGGCGTCGTCATGCTCGTGTGCATGGACATGGTCCCGGTCGCCGGATGCTGCCGGCTGCGCAAGCCGCAATGCTTCGATCCGCGGCGCGTCCAGGCCATGATGAGCCCCGCCCAGCCTGGCGCCCGCGGTGGGCATGAGGAGTGCCAGCAACAATCCCGCGAGAAGCGAAATCAGCGTCACAGAAGAAAACGTCTTGTGCATCTGGCGTGGATTATCCCCTGCCAGCGACGGTGAACACGGCCTTGGCCGGCCTGGCCGCGCGCTCAACCGTAAAGCAGCGTAACCAACCCCAGGCTGAGCACCGGGAAGGCCATCAGCAGCAGCACGCGCAGGGCGTCCCAGGCCAGGAAGGGGAAGATGCCCTTGTAGGT
>JANOPR010000211.1:0-21987 GCA_031421955.1 Burkholderiales bacterium | reverse complement strand
GCGCGCTCGGCGATCATCAGCACGGTCGCGTTGGTGTTGGTCGAGGTGATGGTCGGCATGACCGATCCGTCGATCACCCGCAGCCGGGCGACGCCGTGCACCCGCAACTGCGAATCGACCACGCTGTTGGCGCTGTCGCCATGCGGGCCCATGCGGCAGGTGCCGACAGCGTGGTAGACGGTCGAGCCGTTGTCGCGCGCGTACTGCAGCAGGTCTTCGTCGCGCTGCGCTTGCGGGCCCGGCAGGGTTTCGCCCACCACGTGGCGTGCCATCGAAGGCTGCTCGAACAGCCGCCGGCCGATGCGCAGGCCTTCGACCGTGGTCTGCGCGTCCAGCGCATGGCTCAGGTAGCCCGGGGCAATGCTCGGCGCCATGAACGCATCGCTGCTTCGGATGTGGACTTCGCCGCGGCTCTCAGGCCGCATCTGCCACACGCCGCAGGAGATGCCGGGCTCGTCTTCGAGTTCGCCGATGCGCCCGGCCTTGAAGCTGCCGGGGGCGACGACGTATTGCACGTCGGGCCGCGGCACGAGGCCGGTCGATGTGAGGCCGGTCGATGCGAAAGCGCCGACCACGGCCGCGCTGTAGGTCAGGATGCCTTCGCTCGACACCAGGTACTTGGCCACCTCCTTGGCCAGCGCGGTACCGCGCGAACGCTCGTTGGCGGTCGCGATGTCCTTGAGGCGAAACGTCAGCCGGGTGACGTAGTGGTCCTGCAGATTGCGGCCGACGCCGCGCAGCGCGACGGTCGGCCGAATGCCGGCGTTGGCCAGCACGTCGGGGTCGCCGATGCCACTGAGTTCGAGCAGCCGCGGCGTGCCGATCACACCGGCGCTCAAGATCACCTCGCGCGCCGCGCGCACCTCGACCGCTGCGCCGTTTTCTTCCTGGCAGAGGACTCCGGTGGCGCCGGTCTGCGCACCCTCGCCTTCGAGCGTCAGCTTCAGCACGTGCACGTTGGTCAGCACCGTGAGGTTGGGACGTTTGGCGATCGGCCACAGGTAGCCGCGCGCTGCGCTCGACCGCACCCGGCCGTGGCGGGTCTGTTGGTAGTACCAGATCGACGGGCCGCGGGTCTGGGCGTTCGGATCGTCCAGAACCTCGAGCCCGAGCTCACGGCCGGCGTCGATCACGCGGGCGCAGACTGGTGGCGGCGACGGCACCCGCGTCACCATCACCGGTCCCTCGTTGCCGCGGCGTGGGTCGCGGCCGTCCTGCCAGGTCTCCGATCGGCTGTAGTAAGGCAGGCAGTTGTCGAAGTTCCAGCCCTTCGCGCCGCCCGCCTCCCAGGCGTCGATATCTTCCTTGAAAGGCCGCACATAAAGCAGGCCGTTGATCGAACTCGAGCCGCCGAGCCCGCGGCCGCGCGGGAACAGGATTTCGCGGTTGCTGGCGCCCGCTTCGGGGTCGGTCTTGTAGGCCCAGGTGATGCTGGGGTGGTCGAGCAGGCGGATAAAACCTGCCGGGATGTGGATCAACGGATGGCGGTCGCGCGCGCCGGCTTCGATCAGCAGCACGCGGTTGCGCGGGTCGGCCGAGAGCCGGTTCGCGAGCACGCAGCCGGCCGTGCCGGCACCGACGATCACATAGTCGGCGTGCAGGGTTTTCATGCACCACTCCTCTTGCCCGAATCCGCGCCAGCGGATTGCGCCGTTCCGCTCATGGCCATGTCCGCCGGCGTCGCAAGGCGCGAACCGCGCACCACGCCGTCGGCCAGCAACGCGGCGACCTCGGCAGCGCTGAAGCCGTGCTGCGCCAACACTTCTTCGCTGTGCTCGCCCAGCACCGGCGGGGGGCGCCGCATCTGCGCCGGAGTCGCGTGCAGGTTGACCGGATTCGCGAGGTTGGTCATCTCGCCGGCGACCGGGTGCGTGAGATGGAGCACCGCGCCGGTGTGCTTGACCTGCGGGTCGGTCGTCAGCGCGGTGTGGTAGTCCTGCACCAGCGCGCACGGCACGTCGGCCTCGGACAGGGTCTTGACCCACCACGCCGCCGGGTGTTGGACGAACTCGTCTTCCAGGATGCTGTCGAGCTGGTGCCGGTGCGCCGTGCGCTGGGTGTTGCTGGCGAAGCGCTCATCAGTGACGAGTTCGGGCCGCCGAATAGCGCCGCACAGGTTGTTCCAGAATTTGTCGGTGAAGCAGGCGGCAAAGAAGTACGCGCCGTCCGAACCTTCGTAGTTGCGGTACGGCACCATCGTCGGGTGGCCGCTGCCCAGGCGCGCCGGCGACTTGCCGCTGCGCAAGGTTTCGCCGTCGCGCGGGATGGTGCTGAACAACGCTGCGGCGAGCAGCGAGGTGTCGAGCTGCTGGCCCACTCCGGTGCGTTCGCGGTGCAGCAGCGCGGTGACGATGCCGAATGCGAGCATGGCGGCGGCGCCGAAGTCGGGCAACGGCGCACCCACCCGCACCGGCAGCCCGCCGGGTTCGCCAGTCATGTCCATCAGGCCGGCCACCGCCTGGACGATCGGGTCGTTGGCCGGCCAGGCCGCATAAGGCCCGGTCTGTCCGAAGGCCGACGCGCTGGCATAGACGATCTTCGGGTTGACCTCGAGCACCGCGGCGTAGCCAATGCCCAGGCGATCCACCGTGCCGGGGCGGAAGTTCTCGACGATCACATCGGCGTCCTTCGCCAAGCGCAGGAACACGGCGCGGCCGGCAGAGGACTTCAGGTCCAGGCGCAGGCTGCGTTTGTTCCGGTTTTGCGACAGGAACTGCACGCTCTCGCCGCCCACGAACTGGTTGCCGAGATCGCGCGCCAGGTCGCCGCGCTTGGGCTCCTCGACCTTGATCACATCGGCGCCCAGGTCGCCGAGCAGCATCGTGCTGACCGGGCCCGCGGTCATCACGCTCAGGTCGAGGATGACGTAGCCGCTGAGGGGAAGTTGTTTGACGGGATCGCTCATGAGCTTGTGTTCCACGACGGTAGGTGTCAAACCGCTGCCGGGTAGGCGAGCGGCGTGAAGGTGCTGCGGCCATCGCTGCCGCGGCGTTGCACGAAGGCCTGGCCGAATTCGGCGTCGTCGCGATCGGGGAAGTCGGTCCGCAGGTGGCCGCTGCGGGTCTCGCGGCGTGCCAGGCAGGCTTCGAGAATGATTTGCGCGCTGGTCGCCATGTTCTGCAGCGTCAGTGCCTCGTGCAGCGTGCGCACGGTCGCACCGCCGCCCAGCGCCCACTGCGCTTCGATGCGGCGCGCCACGCCGAGCGCGGCGTTCAGTCCTTCGGCGCTCTTCTCGACCAGCGCGTGGCGCTGCATCGCGGCGCGCAGTTCGTTGGCACTGCGGGCCGGGTCCATGTCGTGGTTCGCAGCCAGCGCCTGGCGCAGCCGCGCGATCGGCGCGTCGGCGAGCGGCCGGCCGCCCTGCCCTGCCTGCAAGGCATCGCGCGCCGCGGCGGCGCCGGCGCGGTGGCCGAACACCTGGCCTTCGGCCAGCGAGTTGCCGCCCGGTCTGTCGGGGCCGCGCACACCACCGGCGAGTTCACCGATCACGTGAGCGCCGGGCACGGTCGAGCGGGCGTCGGTGTCGACCATGCGCACGCCGCCGTTCAGGCACTGGAAGGCGATGCCCACATGCATCGGATCGCGCTGCGGATCGACCCCGTTGGCCTTCATCCAGCGCAGCGTATTCGGGATCGTCTTCTGCAAACGCTCGGGATCCACATGCGCCAGCGAGAGCAGCACCGTGCCGCGCTCAGTGCCGCGGCCGGCGGCGATCTCGGCGGCAATGGCGATGTCGATATAGCGCGACACGTTGCTCACCGTGAACGGGAAGACCTTCTCGTCCATCACCTCGGCCTCGGTCACGCCGCTCGGCAGGTAGTCGCCGAGGAATTCGCGGCCGAGCGCATTCGTCATGCGCGGGTGCAGCACGAAGCACGACTTCGAAAACAGCTGCACATAGGGGTGCAGCAGCGCCGGCCCGAACTGGTGGAACTCCATGTTCACGAGTTCCGCGCCAGCCCGGAACAGCACGGCCTGGCCGTCGCCGGTCATCTCGGCGGTCGACACCTGCTGCGAGAACAGGCCGTGCGCGCCGCCCGTGCCGAGCACGACCGAGCGCGCATGCACGACCAGCCAGCGGTCGCGCTCGGTGTCGAGCGCGAGCACGCCGACGGCGCGGCCTTGCGCATCCAGCAGCAGGTCGACCAGCGCGGCCGGGGCGCGCACCTGAATGCCCCTTGCCAGCGCCTGCTCGTTGAGTGCTGCGACAAACGCCTTGCCGGTCTTGCCCTGCACGCCGAGCGCGCGGGCGTAGCTGCCGAAATCGCTCTGGATCAGCTTGAAATTGGAACCTCCCGAAACCGCATCGGAAACCACTTCGGCGCGGTCGAAAGCGACGCCGAAATCGATCAGGTCGCGGATGCGTTGCGGCGCGTCGTCGGCCAGCACGCGGACCAGGTCGCGGTCGATGAAACCGCTGGCCGCGGCCATGGTGTCGCGAAAGTGGACCCCGGGGTTGTCGGCGGCGTCGCCGTAGCCGGCTGCCCCCATGCTCATGATCTCGCTCGCGCCGTGCACTGTGCTGCCACCGACGCCGAGCGGCGCCTTGGCGAGTACCAGCACCTTGGCCCCGGCGAGGCTGGCAGACAGTGCCGCGCGCGAGGCGGCGCCGCCGCCGCCGACCACGACCACGTCGGTGTGCAATTCCTCGGCATCGAGGCCGAGGCGCTTCAGTTCGTCAATGATGTGGCTGCTCATGTCGGTCAAGCCTTCAGCGAGCGCGCAATGATGTTGCGCTGGACTTGGTTGGTGCCGCCGAAGATCTGGAACAACTTCGACTCGCGGTAGTGGCGCTGCATCGGGTACTCCATCGCGTAGCCGTTGGCGCCCATGATCTGCACCCCGTCGGTGGCGACCTTGACGTAAACGTCGGATGCGAAGGTCTTGGCCTGAGACGATTCGGCGTCGCACGGCAGGCCGTCGGCCAGCAGCTTGGCGGCTCGGTAGGCCATCATCCGCGCCGCATCGACCTGGGTCTGCATGTCCACCAGCATGTGCGAGATGACCTGGAAGTCGAAGATCGGCTGGCCGAATTGCTTGCGGTCCAGCGCATACCAGCGTGCCAGATCCACCGCTGCCTGGGCCGCACCGACGCACATCACCGACAGCGCCACGCGCTCCTTGGCCAGCACCGCCGTCAGGCGTTTCCAGCCCATGTGCAGTTCGCCGACGATGAGGCGCTTGGGCACCCGCACCCCGACATAGTTGACCTCGCAGGTGCGCACCGCGCTGCCACCGAGCAGGTCGATCGGGCGGATGTCCAGGCCCGGGGTGTCGGTGGGGACGAGGAACAGGCTGATGCCGTTGTGCTTCTTCGCATCGCGGTCGGTGCGCACCGCGGTCATGATGTATTTCGCCTGCTGCGCGCCGGTGATCCACATCTTGGTGCCGTCGATGACGAAGTCGTCGCCGTCGGCCACGCCGCGGGTCGTGAGCGACGCCGCGTCCGACCCGGAACCGTTCTCGCTCAGTGCGAACGCCAGCCAGCCCTTGCCCTGCGCCAGCGCCGGCAGCACCTCGGCCTTGACTTCTTCGCTGGCAAAGCGCGCGACCGCGCCGCCGACCATGTTGACGTTGGCATTCCAGAACCGGCTGAGCGCGATGCTGTGGTAGGCCGCGACTTCGAGGAAGGCGGTCATGTCGAGGTAGTCGCCGATGCCGCCATGTTCTTCGGGCAGGGTCAGCGCGAACCAGCCCTGCTCGACGCCGACATCGATCAACTCCTGTGGAAAGCGCTTTTCTTCGTCGCAGGCGCGGATGTAGTCGGCGCTGGCGTGCTTGGCCAGCACGCGCGCGACGCTGCGGCGGAATTCGAAGTGGCCTTCGTTCAAGTACGGGCGCAGGTCGGCGCGTTCGATCATCGCCAGGGTGTATTCGGGATTCATGGTCTTGAAAGGTGTGCTTGGGGGTGCTTGGGGTGCGCGGTTCAGTCGAGCTTGATGGAGCGCAGCGTCGAAGCACGCTGGCGAGCGCCGGTCATCAGGAACGCCAGGTCGGAGCCCGACAGGATCAGGCGCGCGCCCTTGCCGATGTACTCGGCCATCAGCGCGTCGTCGTAGACGCCGCCGACGCCGGCCACTTTGCCGTGGCGCCGGCAGGCGGCGAACACGCGGTCGAGTGCCTCCTTCACGCTCGCGTGGCCAAGTTGCCCCGGCACGCCGAGTTCGGCCGCCATGTCGGTGCAGCCGACCAGCAGCACGTCGATGCCGGGCACGGCAGCAATTTCATCGACGTTGTCGCGGCCCTTCAGGGTCTCGATCATCGCCACCACCAGGGTCTGCTCGTTGATGAGCGCCACGGTCTCGGGCACCGGCAGGGTCTGGAACAAGGTCTGCGGCAGGCTGCCCGGAATCGAGCGGTGGCCGAGCGGCGTGAAGCGGCAAAAGTCCACCACTGCGCGCGCCTCGTCAGCGGTATTGACGTGCGGCACCACGATGCCTTGCGCGCCGGTATCGAGCAGCCGGGTCGAGTGGAACGGCTCGTGCGCCGGCACCCGGATCATCGGCGTGATGCCCACCATCAGCGCGGCGTGGCAGATCTGCGCCGCAATGTCCACGCTCATCGAGTTGTGCTCCATATCGATGAAAAGCCAGTCGAAGTCGCAGGTCTTGGCGATCTGGGCGATATCGACCGTGCGCGCCTGGCGCAGACCCATGCCGAGGGCGAGTTCGCCGGCCATGATGCGTTGTTTGGCGTGGTTGGGGACGACCTTGGGGATGACCTTGGGGTTGACTGTCATGGTGTGCATCAGAAGAGGTTGAGGCCTCACACCGCGTCAGCGGGCATGGCGAGATTGACGAATTTGGAGTCGAGGTAGTCGCGGATCGCGTGCGGGCCGCCTTCGCGCCCGTAGCCGCTGTCCTTCGAGCCGCCGAACGGGGTCTCGGCGGTCGACGCGACGAAGGTGTTGACGCCGATCACGCCGGCTTCGAGCCGGTCGACCGTGGCATGGGTGCGGGCCAGCGAGCGCGTGAAGACATAGGCGGCCAGGGCGAACGGCAGGCGATTGGCCTGCTCTATCACCTCGTCGAGGGTGGCGAAAGTGGTGATCGTTCCGATCGGGCCAAACGGCTCGTCGTTGAGCACCAGCGCATCGGGCGCGAGGCGGGTCAGCCAGGTCGGCTCGTAGAAATAGCCGCGCTCCAGCGTTTTCGGACGTGCCCCGCCGGTCACCACGCGGGCACCGCCGCTTACCGCGTCCTCAACCATGTGCTCCACTGCATCGCGGCGCCGCTTGGTCGCCAGCGGGCCGATCTCGGTCGTTTCGTCAAGCGGTGAGCCCATCTGCAGCGCGCGGGTCGCGTCAACGAGCTTGCGTTCGACTTCGGCTGCTATCGATTCGTGGACAAAAAAGCGCGTCGGCGAAGCGCAGACCTGGCCGGCGTTGCGGAATTTGCCCGGCGCGGCCAGCGCGGCAAAGGCATCGATATCGGCGTCGGCATGCACGATCACCGGCGCGTGGCCGCCGAGTTCCATGCTCAGCTTCTTCAAGGTGCGCGCCGACTGCTCGACGATCTGGCGCCCCACCGGCACCGAGCCGGTAAAGCTGACCTTGGCGACACGCGGGTCGTTCATGATCGTCGGCGTGACCTCGGCCGGACGGCCCACCACCAGGTTGACGCTGCCGGCCGGAAAGCCCGCGTCCTGGAAACACTGGACCAGCGCCATCGTCGCCCCGGCGGCTTCGCTCGACGGGCGGATCACCAGCGTATTGCCGGCAGCCAGCGCCGGCGCCATCTTGCGCGCCAGCAGCAGCAACGGAAAGTTCCAGGGCACGAAGGCCGCAACCACCCCGAGCGGCTCGAGATGGACCAGATAACGGTCGCCCTTGACCCGGCTTTCGTAGCTCAAGCCGAAGACGCGGCGCGCCTCGTCGGCAAACCAGTCGACCGATTCGGCCGCTGCGCGGGCCTCGCCGACGCTCTGGCGGATCGGTTTGCCGGTTTCCAACGCAACCAGCCGGCCGAGCGTTTCGGCGCGCTCATGGATCAGGGTCGCGGCGCGCCGCAGCAGCGCCGAACGCTGCCATGCGGTCAGCGCGCGCATCGCCGAGCGCGCCTGGTGGGCGGCGGAGATAGCCTGTTCAACCTGCAGGGCCGAAGCGTTGGCCACCTCGCCGAGCGCCGCTTCGGTCGCCGGGTTGGTCATCAACGCGCTCGCGCCCGCGCCCTGCAACCATTCGCCGCCGATGAATTGACCCTGGCGTCGATAGATGTCCGAAAGTTCCATCCGGCATTCCTTGCTTTGCGGTATGACCGCCGATGCCAGTGACTGTACGCACATGATATGTAAGTGTCAACACTTTACTGATATATGCAATCAAACTTTTCAAAGATAGAGTCTCGATCGGATTTGTGTTGACAAAGGCGAGGAACTGCCAAGATCCTTCACACCAAGTCATCTCCAGCAGCCATGAACACAACCCCGCCCCCGACCAAGTCAGGCACGCGCAATGCCGAGTCCATCAGTTCGCGGCTCAACGAGATCCGCGACCAGGTGCGCGACATGATTACGAACGGCACGCTCAAGCCCGGCGAGCGCGTCAACGAACAGGCGCTGGCGGTGCAGCTCGGGGTCGGGCGCAATTCGGCGCGCGAGGCGCTGCGGCTGCTCGAGCGCTCGGGGCTGGTGCGAATCACGCCCAACCGTGGCGCCGAGGTCTGCAAGATCACGCTCGAAGAAGCGCTCGACCTCTACGACGTGCGCGCCGGGTTGGCCCAGGCCGCCGGCCGGCTGGTGGCGTCGCGGCTGGCCGCGGTCGAGGAAGCGACGCTGCTGGCGCTGGTCCACGACATGGGGCAGGCCGTGACGCAACGCGACGGCGCGCGCTACACCGACCTGAACACGACGTTCCACAAGCAGCTCATGGCCGCCACCCGGAACTCACGCCTGATCGACGTCAACGCGCGGATCGAGGACGAGCTGAGCCTGTACCTGCACAAGGGCGTCTACACCGTTGCGCAGATGCAGGGTTCGCTGTTGGAACACGAACGCATCGTGGATGCGGTGCGCAACGGCCGCATCGCCGAAGCCGCCGAGGCTTTCGAATCCCACGTGCTCAACGGCAAGCGGCGGATGCTTGACACGGTGTCGCGGTAGGTCGGCACGCAAGCTCGGGCTGTTCTGTTCGGCGTAGGCGTGTGCCCGATCGGCAGCGCAAGCATTGACTGGGCGGCGCAGGAGCCGATCGGATCGTCTTCGCGGCAAGGGCTGCGCCCGCCCCTGAAAGGACCTGTCGCACCCGCGCGCGCTGCAAGCGCTTCAATGCATGCGGCCCGGCTCTCCGGGTTTTTACTTAGCTTTCTAAGCTTGTTGATTCAAATCAAGGCCGATATTATTAGCACGCTAATCATTTGACATGATCCTGATCAACACCCAGCCCCCCTCGTCATGGCAAGCAGAGTTGCTGGTGGGCCATGCCCCGATGGACCATGAGCACGAGTTGTTCGCCCAGCTGATCGACGCCCTGCAGCAGGCCGCCGACGCCGACCTGGCCCCGGCACTGGAAGCGCTCGCCGCGCACGCCGAACAGCACTTCGCGGACGAGCACACCGCCATGGCCGAGACCGACTTTCCGGCCCGCGCCTGCCATGCCGACGAACACGCCGCCGTGCTGCGCTCGGTGCACGGCGTGCAAAGGCGTCTGGAACAAGGCGATGTCGCCGTGGTGCGTCGGCTGTGCATCGAGTTGCAATCCTGGTTCCCTGCCCATGTGCAACACCTCGACTCGGCACTCGCGCACTGGATCTGCAAGTTGCGCCTCGGCGGCAAGCCCGTCGTCTTGCGCCGTGCTCTCGCCCATCCCTGAACTGGAGACCCGCATGCTTTCGAACGAAGAAAACCAACTCTTGTGTCGCATCGAGGGCGAAGCCCCGATGGGCCAGCTGATGCGCCGCCACTGGGCGCCGGTGTGCCTGCTCGAAGAGGTCAGCGAGCCTGACGGCGCGCCGGCCAAGGCCCGCGTTTTCGGCGAAGACCTGGTGGTGTTTCGCGACACCGAAGGCCGCGTCGGCGTGATGGACGAATACTGCCCACACCGCCGCGCGTCGCTGGTCTACGGTCGCAACGAAGAAGGCGGCCTGCGCTGCCTGTACCACGGCTGGAAGATGGATGTCGAAGGCAACGTCCTCGAGATGGCCTCCGAGCCTGCCGCCAGTGGCATGGCCGCCAAGACCAAGCACAAGGCCTACCCGGTCAAGGAATGGGGCGGCATGGTTTGGACCTACATGGGCCCGCGGACAAGCGTGCCCGAATTCCGACCCCCGGCGTGGGCGCCGACCGCCGAGACCCGCGTCAGCATCGCCAAGGTGCTGCTGCCCTGCAACTGGGCGCAGATCCTCGAAGGTGCGATCGACTCGGCGCACAGTTCGAGCCTGCACTCTTCGGACATGGTGCCAGCGCGCGTCGACGGCGCCAAGGCCACCGACAAGGCCTGGCTGCGCCCTTCCACCGACAAGGCGCCGCGCATGCAGGTGCAGCGCACGCCTTACGGCTTCCGTTACGCGGCCCTGCGCCGGCCGATCAACAACGCGGCCACGCACGACTATGTGCGCTCGACCGTGTTCGTGGCCCCCGCCACCGCGCTGATCCCGCCGAACAACCTGTACAACGTGGCCAACATCAACGTGCCGATGGACGACACGAACACGACGTTCTACTTCATCGCCTGGGGCCATCCAGCGCAGACACCCGAAACCGACACCTGGCGCAAGTTCCTGCGCCAGACGGTGGGCGTCGACCTCGATGCGGAGTACCGGCCGCTGCGCACGATGGCCAACAAGTTCTGGCAGGACCGCCAAGCCATGAAGGCCGGCAACTTCACCGGCATCACCGGTTTCCCGAACCAGGACGTGGCGATGTGGCTGACGATGGGCCCGATCGCCGATCGCACGCACGACCGCCTGGGCGCCAGCGACCTGGCGATCGTCGAATTCCGGCGCCAGATGCTGGAAGCGGTGCACGCCTTCCAGCAGGGCGGGGGGGCCATCGGCACCGGCGAGCAGGCGATTGCGCCCACCGTCTGTTCGTTCCAGGCCATCGTGCCGAAGACCACCGACTGGCGCGCGCACGAGGTGCGCTACGTCTGGGCCGACAACCAGCCGCACCCCGAAGAATTCGAACCCTCCTACTCCGTCGCAGCATGAGCAAACTCCAACTCTCGGTCGCGATGGGCGACTACGACCGCACCCGGGCCTTGTTCGACGGCCGCGTACAGATCGACGGCGTCGACCCGGTGTTCATGCTGCTGAACCCGGAAGAGATGTTCTTCCGGGCCATGCGCAGCGTCGACTTCGACATCGCCGAAATTTCGTTCTCGAGCTACCTGGTCAAGCACGCCAAGGGCGAGTGCCCCTACATCGCGGTGCCGGTGTTCCTGTCGCGCGCCTTCCGCCACACCTCGATCTACGTGCGCAAGGACCGCATCAGCAAACCCGAAGACCTGAAGGGCAAGCGCGTCGGCCTGCCCGAGTACCAGCTCACTGCCAACGTCTGGGCCCGCGCCATCCTGCAGGACGACCACGGCGTGCGGCCGGAAGACATCACCTGGGTTCGCGGCGGCATTGACACCCCCGGGCGGCCCGAGAAGATCAAGCTGCAGTTGCCACCCGCCGTGCATGTCGAAGCCGCGCCCGAAGGCACGACGATCTCCGAGCTGCTTGACCGCGGCGACATCGACGGCTTCATCGGGCCGCGCCCGCCGAGCCGCAGCGCGCTGAAGAACCCGAACATCGGATGGCTCTTCGACGACCCGACCGCGGTGGCCAAGGACTACTACCGCCGGACCGGGGTGTTCCCGATCATGCACGTGGTCGGCATCCGCAAGGAACTCGCGGCGCAACACCCCTGGCTGCCCGGCGCGGTGCTCAAGGCCTTCACGCAATCGAAAGCCGCCGCACTCGAACTGCTCGGCGACACCTCGGCCACCAAGGTCACCCTGCCCTTCGTCGAAGAGCAGCTCAAGGCCGCACGCGAGGCCATGGGCGAGGACTACTGGTCCTACGGCGTCGCCGCAGCGCGCAAGACCTTGGAGACCTTCGTGCGCCACCACCATTCGCAGGGCTTGTCGGCGCGCCTGGTGCCGGTGGAAGAACTCTTCCATCCCGCCACCTACGAAACCTACAGCATCTAAAGGAGATACCCACGATGCATTCCTTCCTCATCAAGCCGTTGCTCGCCACGGCGCTGGCCCTCGGCGCCGCGGCGGTGCACGCCCAGGCAGCCTTCCCTTCCGCGCCGATCAAGCTGGTGGTGCCCTACGTGCCCGGTGGCCTGCCCGACACCGTCGCGCGCATCTTGTCGCAGCGCTTGCAGGCCAGCCTTGGCCAGCCGGTGGTGGTGGAGAACAAGCCGGGCGCGAGCGGCGCGGTGGCTGCCGCGGCCATCGCCCAGGCGCCAGCCGACGGGCACACGCTGCTGCTGACCGACGGGCAGCTGCTTGCAATCACCCCGCTGCTGCAGAGCAAACCCACCTACGACGCGACAAAAGACTTCGTGCCCGTCTCGCTGGTGGGCACCGCGCCGCTGTTCCTGGCGGTCAACCCGAAGGTCAAGGCCAACAACCTGGACGAGCTGATCGCGCTGGCCAAGAGCAAGCCCGGCGCGCTGAACTACGGCTCGGCCGGCATCGGCAGCCCGCACCACTTGACCGCCGAGGCGATGAAGGAAGGCCTGGGCATCTTCATCACCCACATCCCGTTCCGCGGCAGCGGCGCCTCGATGCCGGCGATGGTCGGCGGCCAGGTGGACATGGTGTTCGCGTCGCCACCGTCGCTGATGGGCTTCGTCAAATCGGGGCAGGCGCGGCTGATCGCCATCAATGCTGGCAAGCGCTCGGCGCTGGCGCCCGACGTGCCCGCGCTGGCGGAAAAACTCCCCGGCTTCGACTTCGCCTTCACCGTCGTCGTGCTGGCCAAGACGGGCACGCCCCCGGCCTTCGTCACCAAGCTGAGCCAGGCGTTTGCGGCTGCCGTGAAGCAAGCCGACACCGCCGAGGCGCTGCGTATCGCTGGCGTGGACCCGATCGGCGGCTCGCCCGATGACCTGGCCCGCGCCATGCGCGCCGAGGGCGTGCGCGTCGCCGCCGCGGCCAAGCGCGCCAACCTCAAGGCCGAGTGACGCCGGGTCAAGCCGCAAGGAGTCGGACCATGAGCACGCAAATGAGCACGCAGACCCACGCCGACACGCAGATGCCCTTGCGCATTGCGCGCGCCTGCGACGTCGCCGACGGCATCCGCGCCTTCGAACTGGCACAGGCCGACGGCAGCGAGCTGCCGCCGTTCACGCCGGGCTCACACGTCAAGGTGCAGACGCCCAGCGGCGCTATACGCAAATACTCACTGTGCAACGACCCGGCCGAGCGCCACCGCTACATCATCAGCGTCAAGCGCGACGCCGGCGGCCAGGGCGGCTCGGTCAGCATGCACGACGAGGCGCACGAAGGCGACATCCTGCCCACGTCGCTGCCCGACAACGCCTTCGCGCTCGTCGACAGTGCCAAGGGCTACCTGTTCATCGCCGGCGGCATCGGCATCACGCCGATCTTGTCGATGATCCGCTCCTTCGGCGAGTTGCCGCCAGCGCCGTGGAAGCTGCATTACCTGACGCGCTCGCCCGAGAGCACGGCCTACCGCGACGAACTGGCGGGCCTGGGCAAGCACGTGCGCATCCACCACGACCACGGCGACCCGTCGAAGTCCTTCGACCTGTGGCCGGCGCTCGAGAAGCCGAACACCGCGCACATCTACTGCTGCGGCCCGCGCCCGCTGATGGAGTCGGTGCGCGACATGACGGGCCATTGGTCGCCGGGCAACGTGCACTTCGAGAGCTTCAACGAAGGCGGCGGCGTGCGGCCCGACGACCAGCCCTTCAAGGTCCGCCTCGCCAAAACCGGCCTGGCGTTCGAGGTGCCGGTGGGCAAATCGATTCTGGCCACCTTGCGTGAGCATGGCGGCAACTGCGCGTCCTCGTGCGAGAGCGGCACCTGCGGGACCTGCCGCACCGGCCTCGTGTCCGGCACGGCCGACCACCGCGACATGGTGCTGATGCCCGAAGAGATGGAGACGCAGATCATGGTCTGCGTGTCGCGGGCCAAGTCGGCCGAACTGGTACTCGACCTGTGAGCACAGAGCGCCCCCTGCGCCTGGGCGTCGCCGGCCTCGGCCGCGCCTTCACGCTGATGCTGCCGACCTTTATGCAGGATGCGAGGGTGCAGCTGGTGGCCGCTTGCGATCCGCGCCCGCCAGCGCGCGAGCAGTTCGCGCGCGACTTCGATGCACCGGTCTACGACACCATCGAGGCCCTGGCGAAGAACGATGCGGTCGAGGCAATCTACATCGCCAGCCCGCACCAGTTCCATGCCGCACAGACGCGCATCGCCGCGGCGCATGGCAAGCATGTGCTGGTCGAGAAGCCGATGGCCCTGAGCCTGGCGGAGTGCGACGCGATGATCGAGGCCTGCGACAGCGCCGGCGTGCAATTGATCGTCGGCCACTGCCACAGCTTCGATTCGCCCTACCTGCGCTCGCGCGAGATCATCGCCAGCGGCGAACTCGGCCGCGTGCGCATGATCCACGCGCTGAACTACACCGATTTCCTCTATCGGCCGCGGCGCCCCGAAGAGCTGCAGACCGAAGCCGGCGGTGGCGTGGTGTTCAGCCAGGCGGCGCACCAGGTCGACGTGGTGCGTCTGCTGGCCGGCAGCCCCGTGGTGCGCGTGCGCGCCCTGCTCGGCGCGTGGGACCCAAGGCGCCCGACCGAAGGCGCGTATTCGGCGTTGTTGTGGTTGGCCGACGGCGCCTTCTCCAGCATCACCTACAGCGGCTACGGCCACTTCGATTCCGACGAGTGGTGCGGCTGGGTTGGCGAGATGGGCCAAGGCAAGTCCTCGGCGGACTACGGCGCCGCACGCCGGCGCCTCGCCGCGCTGCCGTCAACAGGGGAGGAAGCGCGCCTGAAGGCGGCCGGCACCTATGGCGGGCCGAGCTACGAGCCGCCGAAGGCGGGCGGCGCGGCCACACCGGCCCTGCACCAGCACTTCGGCCCGGTGCTGGTGTCCTGCGAGCGGGGCGACTTGCGCCCGGTGCCCGACGGGGTGTGGGTCTACGCCGACGCGCAGCGCGAGCACCGGCCACTGCCCGCGCCGGCGGTGCCGCGCTTCGAAGTCATCGACGAATTGCATGCGGCCGTGGTCAGGGCCGCCGCGCCCTTGCACGACGGCCGCTGGGCGCGCGCTACGCTCGAGGTCTGCTTGGCACTCTTGCAATCGGCGCGCGAGCAGCGCGATGTGGAACTGTCGATGCGCAATGACGCCTGAGACAATCCAGGCCATGGACACACCCGTCGCTGGCCCTGAAATGACTGCCTCCCTTTCGCACGAATTGCACGAATCGCTGGTGGCGCAGCGCGTGCTTCGGCGCTGGCATGAGGCGGTGCCGAACGACCGCATGGCGCACCTTGTCAAGGACGCGACGCGTGCCTTCCTGCGCGCACTGCAATCGCGCTTGGCCGCGCACGACGTGCAGCTTGGGCATTGGACCTTCCTGCGCATCCTGTGGGAACGCGACGGCCTGACCAAGCGCGAACTGAGCATGGAGGCCGGTGTGATGGAGCCCACCACCTTCATCGCGCTGCGGGCGATGGAGGCCCTGGGCTACGTCACGCTCGAGCGGCGCAACGACAACCGCAAGAACGTTTATGTCTTCCTGACCCCGGCCGGCAAGCGCCTGCGCAAGCTGCTGGTGCCTCTGGCCGAGCAGGTGAACGGCGTGGCGCTGCAAGGCCTCAGCGCCGCCGACGTCACCACCACGCGGCGGGCCCTGCTGCTGATGATCGACAACCTGACCCGGGATCCTTCGGTCGGGCTGTGACAACGTGACGGCGTCAGCAGATGCCGGCCCTCGTCGCGGCGGAACATGGTCGTCGCCCACACGACTGGCGGTGAACGGCCGGTTCGGGAGAGCGGACAGCAAACCGTGGATCGATCAATGTCCGGTGTGTCAGAGGCAGCTGTCATTGAACCGCCGAACTTGAACGGCGGCAGCCAGTCTGTTACCCCGGAAAGCCAGCATTCATGCGGGCTAGCGGCCAGATCGAGCGGTAGCCTGTTAATCCGTAGGTCCCTGGTTCGAGCCCAGGTCGGGGAGCCACAAAAAATCTAAGGGTTAGCGATACAGGTCGCTAACCCCTTCGACTTATCCGACCCTTGTCCGACTGGTGTCCGACTGGTGTCCGACTCGTGTCCGAAGTTTCGGCCGTGAGCGGCACTCCGTACTGACCGCAACGCGCAACGGTCCCAAGCAATCCGCGGATATCTTGCTAAGACGTAGACGCCCGCGAGTCAAAGAGCGCCAGGATCCAGCAGAGCACACGCGAGCCAACGTGGGCGGTGCGAATATGGCGCCGATGCACGACTCAACACCTCCGCCATGCGCTGACCCCGAGATCAGCGCCGCGCTGCCAGGGCTATGTGCGAAGGGTGGTCCCGAGCTGCCGCGTGATGACCTCGGCGGCGCCGCCCTTGAGCGCCAGCACGTCGGCGCTGATCGGATCGAGCGCTGAGAGCGATCGGTCCAGGTCCTCGGTCAGCAACGGGTCGTACAGGCCAGCATGGACCGCGCTTAGGGACACCGAGTTGACTTTTACCCGGATATTCATCGCCATGATAAACTAGTCACTTAACTAGTCTTTTGAGGACAAGATGCAAACATGGCCCGTTCAAGACGCGAAGGCACGATTCAGCGAATTCCTCGATGCCTGCATGGCCGAGGGCCCTCAGATGGTCACCAAACGCGGCGCTGAAGCAGCGGTCCTGGTGCCGGTCAATGAGTGGCGACGCCTGCAGCTCGCAGCCCGACCATCGCTGAAGCAACTGCTGCTGGCGGATGAAGCCCGCGCCGATCTCTTGATTCCTGCGCGCGGGTCTGCCCGCAGGCGCAAGGTCGCGACGGTGGCCTGACACGCATGTACCTGCTCGACACCAATGTCGTTTCCGAGCTCCGCAAACCGCGCCCGCATGGCGGCGTGGTCGCGTGGCTTCAGGCGACTGAGGACGCGGAACTGCACCTGTCTGCGGTGACGCTCGGTGAAATCCAGGCTGGCGTTGAGCTGACCCGAGATCAGGACGCCTCCAAAGCCGCCGAGATCGAGGCTTGGCTCGACCTCGTCGCCCAGTCGTACAACGTGCTGCCCATGGACGGTATGACGTTCAGGACGTGGGCGCGCCTGATGCACCGCCGATCCGACACGCTGTACGAAGACGCGATGATCGCGGCGACCGCCACCGTTCACAAGCTCACGGTGGTGACGCGCAACGTTGCCGACTTTGCGAACTTCGACGTGCAAGTCCTGAACCCGTTCAAGACACCGAAGGCTTGACGGCGAGCGGCTGGACCACACGCCGCACCGCAATCGAACACCAGAGGAATTTGCGGTCTATGGCGCTCAGCCATACCCTCCACTCACCGTCTGCCAGGACCACCGATCTCATGCCAGTGAACTGTCTGACTTTGGCTGCGTAGCCAGCTCTCAACGCTCTGGCAAGTCCCGAATGAAGTTTCGCTTGGCCTTGAACTCCGTGCGCAGCTGCGCCAGCCACGCGCTGCGCCGGGCGGGGTCCATGCGCCGGCCGATTTCTTCAACCATCGCCAGCTCGTCGCGATACGGGCTGCTGGCCCGCCGCATGGCGCTGCTGAACACGCGCAGCAACAGCGCCAGCGCCTGATCCCGGTGCGCGGGTGCCAGATGCCGGGCGATCTGGCTCAACACCCCATCGCGGCACATCGCCGGTGGCTGCACCAGAGCGCAGGCTTCGTGCCAACGTCCTTCTGAACAAAGCACCTCGGCGCGCAGCGACACATCGCGCTCACCGGTTGGCACCGACGCAGAACCATGGCGTGCCGAGTACGGCGGCCGACTCATGATCTGCAGTTCCCGCGCGGCCAGGAATTCGATCAGCGACTGCCTCAACACAACCGCATCCTGGCCCGCTGCCACGCCTGCCTTGAGCACCTGCTGATAGCGCTCCACACCCGGGCCGTGCTCGAACTGCCGGCGCCGCAGCGCCAGCGCCTCTGCGGTCCAACCGTCACGCTCATAGCACCGCAAGAGATCGTTCTGCAGGCCCCAGTCATCCGGGAACGCCTTGCAGCCTTGCTCGGCCTGGACAAAGGCTTCGCGCAGACGGCCGTGTTGCTCCAGATAGCTGACCACCTTGCTGTGCGCGCGCGCATCCGACAAATCTTCGCGCAGCACCGCCAGGGCTTCGTCCACTTGGCCCGTCGCGTCCAGCTGGGCCAGGTGCAGGCGTTCCAGAGTCCACAAACTCAGGTCGCGTTGGAAGCTATCTTCGTGGACGGGCGCGCGCCCCTTTCGGTTGGCGACCTTTGCAGCGTGCGCGGCCTTCTGGGCCAGCACGGCGTCCTTGGCTTTTCGCCAGCGTTCGGCGATCGCGCTGCGGTAGCGCGCCATCGCGGCTTCGCCAATGGCGGCTTCGGCGGCGGCGGCGTCGAAACAGCAAAACGGGTCGTCGAGCTGAACCTGCAAGTAGGTGTCGCCGAAGCCAGCCTTCTGCGGCCCCGCCGCCTGCAACGACAGCACCCACTCGGCACCGATGGCCTGGCACAGGCCGCCAATGTCGCCACTCGAATCGTCAGCCTGTTGCAGGACACCCCAGGCGCGATGCAAGGCGTGCCGGCACAGCGCCACCGCTGCACCCGCATCGCGCGCCCGGGCCTGCTGAAGCAGGGGCAACACAGCTTCCGCGCGCCGCACGTAGCCGGCGCTTTGGTCCCATGCGATGAAGCCCCGCCCGGCCGCCAGCATCTCGTTGACCAAGGTCTTGAGCTCGGCCGGATCGTTGCTCAACTCGCTGGCCTTGCGCCACTGCTGCAGCTCGCGCGCGATGTCGTGATCTTGGTCCGCGAACTCGAGCAACCGGTCGGCCAGAGTGGCGGCCTGCTGGCCGTGCAGGAAGTCATGCAGTGCCTGGCGTTTTTCCAGTGCAGTGCGGGCACGCTGGACGCTGCTCTGCGCGCATTTGGAGGCCGCTGCGTCAATGGGCGTGTTGTGGCCGGCAAGCCGGTCGCGCCAGACCAGGGCGACGGCAACCTGGTGTTTGCAGAACCAGCCTTCCTCGGCGTTCGGGCAGTCGCAACTGCTCGCGACGCCGTCGTCCTCGATCCAGACCTCGGTGCTGTAGATGTGCGTTCCGCTGACCTGGGCGTGCAAGGCCGGTTCGGGCATCGGGTCCTCATCCACCACATCCACGGTGCCTGACGCGGCATAAGCCTTCCCCCGCTGGAAGATGGCCGCACTGCTGGCTTGCCGGAGTGACGCGTCGCTCAGCGCCTGAACCCACTCATCGGGCCAGGCCGGCGACTGCACCTCAGACGGCGCCTCGGCATCTTGGCGGGCGGCTGGCTTGCTCATCGCAGGATTGTCACCACTTCAACGCGCCCCACGTTACCCAGCGGGCCCAGGCTGAGCAGCGGACTGCGCCTGAATGGGCCGTGGCGGTCGAAGCGCTCGACTTCCAGGAAGTTGCGTTCATCCGCCCGGCGAGCCGTCTGCGCCCGAGAACGCGACCAGCACATCTCAGTTGCTTGTCCCGCCAGGCACCAGCCTTTGCGCCCCGCTGCCGCGCTGCGCGCATGCGTCCTGCGGGTTGTACAGCGCACAGGCCCGAAGCGACAGGCAACCGCAACCGATGCAGCCGTCGAGCCTGTCGCGCAAGGCCTGCAGCGCCGCGATGCGTGCGTCCAGTTGCGCGCGCCAGGCGGATGACAGCCGCGCCCAGTCGGCCTTGTTGGGCGTGCGTTGCTGCGGCAGCTGTTCCAGCGTGGCCGCGATCTCCGCCAAGCCGATGCCCAACTGCTGCGCCGCGCGGATGAAGGCCACGCGGCGCAGTGTGGCGCGCGGGTAGCGGCGCTGGTTGCCGGCGCTGCGCTCGGACAGGATCAGGCCCCGCAGCTCGTAGTAGTGCAGCGCGGACACGGCCACGCCACCGCGCGCGGCCAGTTCGCCCACCGTGAGCAGAACATTCACTTCAGGCATCGCTTGACCTCAAGTTGACTTGAGGTCGTATTCTGCGCACAACTTGAATCAACCTGCATCACCGCCCGCCATGACCACCGCTGCCATTCCCGCCAAGGCCGAAACCCTTTTCAGCCAGGGGCGCCTTGGCGCCTGCCTGGGTGCGATCGCACTCGTCTCGCTGCTGGCCTTCGAGGCGATGGCGGTGGCCGCTGCCATGCCGGCCATTGCCGCCGCGCTGGGCGGGATCGGGCTCTATGCCATCGCCTTTGGCGGCATGCTGGCGACCTCGGTGCTGGGCATGGTGCTGGCCGGCCAGTCCTGCGACCGCCACGGCGCGCTGCGCGCCACGGTGGTTGGGCTGGTGGTGTTTGGCATCGGCCTGCTGGTGGCCGGCTTCGCCAACAGCATGGCCTGGGTCGTGGCGGGGCGCATCGTGCAGGGCCTGGGCGGCGGCATGCTGGGCGTGGCGCTCTATGTCGGCATGGGGCAGGTGGTGCCGCGGGCGCTGCATCCCAGCTTGTTCGCGATGCTGGCCGCAGCCTGGATCCTGCCCGGGCTGCTGGGCCCGCTGGCCGCAGCCTGGTTGGTCACGCAGTGGGGCTGGCCTGCGGTGTTCCTGGGTGTCGCCGCTGCCGTGCCGCTGGCCGCTGCTTTGCTGCTCCCGGCCCTCAGCCGCCTGCCCGCGCCGGCGCGCGCGGGCGTTGAAGCAGCGGCGCCGGCCGCCGCAGCCAGGCGTCTCGGCTGGGCAGCGCTGGCTGCCACCGGAGCGCTGCTCTTGCATGGGGCAGGCTCGGCCGGCTCTTCGGTGCTCCTGTTTCCAGCATTGGCCCTGGTGCTCGGCCTGGCCTTTGCGTGCGCGGCGGCCGTGCACCTGCTGCCTCAGGGCACGCTCGTCGCCGCACCGGGCCTGCCGGCCGTGATGGCCTTGCGCGGCCTCATCGCCTCTGCCTTTGCCACCGCCGAGGTCTTCATTCCCCTGGCCCTGATCCGCCAGCAGGGTCGGAGCCTCACCCAGGCAGGGCTCGTGCTCAGTGCAGGGGCGGTACTGTGGAGTTGCGGCAGCGCCGTGCAGTCGCGCATCAGCGAAACGAAGCACCGGCGGCGCGCATTGCAGGGCGGCCTGAGCGTCGTCGCCGTTGGCATCGCGCTCGTCGCCGGCCACTTGCTCACGGGCCACTCGGCTTGGTGGGTGGCCGCCGGCTGGGCGCTCGCCGGTTTTGGCATCGGGCTCAGCTTTCCGATGCTGTCGGTGCTGACGCTCAGCCTCTCAGCACCCACAGAACAAGGGCACAACGCGTCGGCACTGCAGTTGAGCGATGCGCTGTGCAGCAGCGCCGCGCTGGCCGTGGCCGGTGCACTCTTCAACCTGGCTGGCGACCGGGGCCCCGAAGGCTATGCGCTGGTGCTGGCCCTGGCTGCTTCGCTGGCCTTGATGGGTGCGCTGCTCGGGCGCAGGGCTTTCGTGTAGCCCGTGGTGCAAGGGGGTGCAGGCTGGCGGCACACTAGCGTCATGACTCTCGCCACGACCCCGAGCGCACGATGGCCAGCCCTGCGCGGCGGCCTCACCGCCTTGACCGCCGCCCTGCTCTTCGGTGCCAGCACGCCGCTGGTGCAGCGCTTTGGCGTCGGCATCGGCAGCTTCACCACGGCCGCGCTGTTGTATGCGGGCGCAGCGCTGGTCGGCGCCCTGCTGCGCCAGCCCGTGGCTTCAGAAGCACGGGTGCAACGCAGTGACGCACCCCGGCTGGCGTGGATGGCGCTGTTCGGCGCCGTCATCGGCCCGGTGGCGCTGGCCTGGGGGCTGCAGCGCAGCAGTGGCGCCGGCGCGTCGCTGATGCTGACGCTGGAGGCCGTCTTCACCGCTGTGCTGGCGTGGCTGTGGTACCGCGAAACGCTGGACCGCCGCGTCGTCGCGGCACTGGCGCTGCTGTCGCTGGGCGGCATGCTGCTGGTGGC
>JANOPR010000210.1:0-1504 GCA_031421955.1 Burkholderiales bacterium | reverse complement strand
CGGTGCTCAAGGGCCACGGGGGTTTGGTGTCGGGCGTGAACCCGCTCAGCAACAAGGCCCTGCTCGGCGCGCTGGACGATGACGCCTGACGTGAATCTGCTGGTGGCGGCCTCGCGCCGCGACCACCCGCATCATTCAATGTCCAGCGTTTGGCTGTCGAAGTCATTGAGCGCAGCAGGCGCTGGCGCTTCATTCACGCTCATGCCGATGGTGGTAGCAAGCTTCTTGAGGCTGGTCACCAGCCCGAAAATCTTCAAAGTGCCGGCGAGCATCGGCGACGCGCTGCAATTCGTCGATGCCTTGCTGGAGCAGCCGGGGGTGCATATGGCCGGCCTGGGCCCGGAATGGCCCACGTTGCGTCAACTCTGCGCGGACAAACAGCTCTCCGGCAATCTCCTGCCGGACGCATGGCTGGCAGCCGCGACGCTGCAACTGGGTGAGCACCTGGTCACCTTCGACACCGACTTCAAGAAGCTGCTGCCGCGCTCGAAGCTCACGGTGCTGGTGGCTGCGGCCGGCTGACCCGGTTCCCACCCTTGTTGTCAGCATCATCCCCGCGGCTCAATCCGCCAACCACTCCAAGTGCCCCACCAGCGCGGCCAACGCTGACCTGCGTGCGCATGTGGTGCACGCTGGCGATGACCTCGCGCGCAAGTTGCAACAGCCGTTCGCCGGCGGGTGCGATCAGGGCCTGCTCGCGCTCGAGGAGATGAGCACGACCAAGACAGTCGTGCTGTACCACGACGGTCAATCGAGAGCGCCAAAGAAGGCGCTGATCTCTCGCGCCAGCGCCTCGGGCTGTTCGAGCGCGGCGAAGTGGCCGCCCTTCTCCATCACGCTCCAGCGCCGGATGTCGGCGAAGGTGCGTGCCGCCGCCTCGCGCGGCGGGCGCAGGATCTCGTGCGGGAACTCGCAGTAGCCGGTGGGCACGGTGATCGGGCCTTCGTTCGGCCAGGGCCCGTGCGAGCGCGCGTAGTAGGGCCAGAACGAAGCGCCGATGCAGCGCGTGAACCAGTACAGGCTGATGTTGCCTAGCATCTCGTCCATCGTCAGCGCGTGGCGCGGGTCGCCGTCGTTGTCGGTCCAGGCGCAGTACTTCTCGGCGATCCACGCGGCCAGGCCCACGGGGGAGTCGGTCAGCGCAAACGCCAGCGTCTGCGGCCGCGTGCCCTGGATCGCCTGGTAGCCGGTCTCCTCCTTGACCCAGGCCTGCAACTCGTCGACATAGCGGCGCTCGGCGGGGCTGGGGTTGCTGAACATCGCCGCGTCGCGCTTCAGCGGCATCAGGTTCAGATGGATGCCGGTCAAATGCTCGGCACGGTTGGCGCCCAGCCACGCGGTGACGAACGAACCCCAGTCGCCACCCTGCGCGCCGTAGCGCGCGTAGCCCAGGCGCTCGTGCATCAAGGTGTCGAAGATCGCGCCGATCTCGGCCAGCGACTTGCGCGGCTGGTGCGGCTCAAACGACAAGGTGTAGCCGGGCAGCGACGGCACGACGAGGCTG
>JANOPR010000209.1:0-3016 GCA_031421955.1 Burkholderiales bacterium | reverse complement strand
ACGGTCGTGGACCAGCGGGCGGACCAGGCAATCGGCCCTCCGAAGGTCGCCCTAGTCGTCCTAACGCACGACCCGATGGACCCAGGTTAGATGGAACCAGGGCTGAGGGACCCAGACCGAATGGACCGGGGCAGGATGATTTCGGCGCGCAGACCCCGTGGCTGCACCGCATGCAGCTCGAGCGTGGCGCCGGGTCCGTAAGTCGCCGCCAGTCGCTCGCGCATATTGGCCAGCCCCATGCCCGGCACTTTGGTCTCGTCGACGCCGGGCCCCGTGTCCTGGACCGACAGCACCACGTCGTTGCCGCCGGCGACGCGCTTTGCACTGACGTCGATCCGCCCGCCCGCTTCGCTCGGATCGATGCCGTGGCGAACGGCGTTCTCGACCAGCGTGAGCAGGGTCAGCGGAGCCAGGCGCATGCCGCGCAACCCAGCGTCGACGTCGATGCCGTAGGCCAGCCGGTCGGGCATGCGCATTTGCATCAACTCGAGGTACGCGCGCACCAGCGACTCCTCCTGTCCCAGGGTGGGCGCGCCGTCATGCAGCTTGGGCATGGCCGCACGCAGGTAGGCGATCAGGCTGCCCAGCACCGGCGCGGCGCGCGGCGAACCGCTCTCGACCAGCGCCTGCACATTGGCCAGCGTGTTGAACAGGAAGTGCGGCTCGATCTGCGACTGCAACACCGCCAGCTGCGCGTCGGCGGCCTGGCGCTGCAGGGTCTCCTTCTCGAGGGCAAACTGCAGTGCCTGGGCGTTGGCTTGCGCATCGCGCTCGCGGTAGAGGGCACCCAGAGCCAGCAACAACGAATACCAGCGCCGAGCCGCCGATGAGCAGGAAGCCCGTCACCCGCCACGGATTTCCGAACATGGCCTGCACGTCGCCACCCGTGGAAACGAGGTAGACCGCCAGCGTGGCCAGCGGCGCGGCCAGGGCCACTGCAATCAACTGCACCACCCAGTGTGGCAGGGGCGCATTGCGCCACTGCCCGGCGGCCGTGAACGCCAGCAACAGCACGATGGCCACGAACAGGGTGCGGCCGAACAGCACCGGCCAGGGCGGCATGAAGATCGGCGCGATCATCAGCGCCACCGCGGTCGCCAAGCCGACGGCCCAAGCGACGCGCTGGCCGGTCAGGGCAGCGAAGTACGATGGCCAGAACCGCAGGGGGGCCGGGGACTTGGAAACTGGCGCGGAGGTCACCATGGACCGAACAATAGCCTGAGCCGAGGCCGATCACGCCGCGTGGGGCGGCCGTGTGCGACGAAGCACGGCTTTGTCGGCCTGACTTGCGGTGGGCCGGGAGGCCCGCCGCTACAGGCCCTCGCGGCCTGGCCGCAAGCTCAGGCGCCCGCGCGCGCCAAGCGGGCTGCAAGCGCCTGCGTCAGCGTCTCGGCGCTGTCAGCCAGGTGGGCGCGGGCATCGCCACTCAACTCGGCGCGGTTGGCGGCCGACTTGATGCGCGCCAGCAGCGCCTGCGCCTCGTGGCGCAGCAGGCTGCGCGCATCGGCGCGGCTGGCCGAACCCGGGCGCATCAGGCCGGCCGCGAGCTTGGAGGCATGCTCGCGCTGGAGTTCGCGGCGCGGCGACGAGATGTCGCCCTTGGCGCCGAGTTCGCTCCAGATGTCGCGCGAGAGTCGGGCGTAGAGCTCGGACAGCTGGAACGCGTCGGCCTTCTTCTCGGCCTTGCCCTGGCTGTCGAGAATGCGTCCGGCGACGCCCTCGCTCATCAACTGCGCGAGCAGCGCACGCTGCATTTCGAAGACCATGCCCTCGACGGAGAAGTCGGTCGCCACGCTGCCTTCGCCGCCGAACAAGGCATCGCTGCGCTCGTTGTAATCGGGCGCCAGGCGACGCTGCAGCGAGGCCGGCAGGGCTACGCTGTCGTGCGCCAGCGCGCCGCGCGCCAGGATGTCCAGGGCTTCACGCTGGATGGCCGCGGCCACCGGAACCAGCGGCTCGCGGCCGGTGCCGGGGAAGTCGCGCAGGGTGCGAATGCCGCCGATCTGGCGCGCCACGATGCCGATCGCTCGCCCGGCATCGCGCACGGCGTAGCCGACGGCACGGCGCAACACGGCGTAGTCCTCGGTCGGCTTGAGCTCGCGCGTCTCCTGGCGCTTGAGCAGGTCGCGCGCGATCGCCAGGCGCTTCCTGGCGAAGGCCAGGACGTCGTCGCCGAGGTCGAAGTGCAGTGACTCGGGGTCGATGCCCAGCGAGTTGTCCTCGTCGGTGCCGTAGGCCAGGGCCGGCTCGCCGCTGCGCGCAGCGATCCGGCGCAATTCGGCGGCCTCGTTCTCGCGCGCGATCGGCTTGTAGGCGTACTCGATGGCCCAGTAGTCGTAGGGCCCGAGGGCCAGTTGGAAGGCGGTGCCGCCCTTCTCGCCCGGCAGCGGCAGGTTGATCGGCGCGTACTCCATCACCGAGCCGGCCAGGCCGTTCGTGCGCGTGAACTCCGGATCCGAGAGCTGCTTGTCGGTGTAGATTTTCGACGAGCGGAAGTTGTGGCGCAGTCCGAGCGTGTGGCCGACCTCGTGCATCATGGTGTCGGTCAGGTAGTCGAGCACAAAGCGCTCGGCCTCGGGGCTCGCCGGGTCGACTTCGCCGCGCGCCTCGAGCACGTCCAGGGCATAGCCCAGCTGCTCGGCCGAGTCCTGGGCGCGGGTGCAGTATTCGTGATCGTCGTGCCGCGCCCCGGCAGACGCCTGGCCCGCCTGGTCATTGCGGCCCTGCTGCATCAGTGCCGACCAGTCGAATCCGCCCCGGGACGTCAGGATCTGGCTGCGCAGGGCGCGCAAGCTGCGCGAGGACAGGCTCTCGAAACCAATATCGGCGTCGAGGATTTCGCCGCTGCGCGGGTCGATGTGGCTCGGCCCGATGGCGCCGAACTGCGCCCGCGCATTGGTCATCCAGCGCACCGACGCCACGCCCAGGTCGAGGGTGTCGAAATCGGCGTTGTCGGGCTGGACCTTGACCACGACGGCGTTGCTGAAGCCGATCTTCTCGAAGGCGCGGTTCCACT
>JANOPR010000208.1:0-4189 GCA_031421955.1 Burkholderiales bacterium | reverse complement strand
CGGCCGATCAATGCACGCTTCTTCGACCGCGGCGGCATGCTCGAAGTGGCCAGCGACGACGTCTACAAGCGTGAGCCGCACGCGATCCTGGAGACCTTTCTGCTTTACCAGCAGACGGTGGGCATCGACGGCCTGTCGGCGCGCACGTTGCGCGCGCTCTACAACGCGCGGCATGTGATGAATGCGGGTTTTCGCAACGACCCGGTGAACCGCGCCCGCTTCATCGAAATCCTGCGCCAGCCCCATGGCCAGACCCATGCCCTGCGGCTGATGAACCAGACCTCGGTGCTCGGGCGCTACCTGTGGGTCTTTCGTCGCATCGTCGGCCAGATGCAGCACGACCTGTTCCATGTCTACACGGTCGACCAGCACATCCTGATGGTGGTGCGCAACATGCGGCGCTTCCTGATCCCCGAGCATGCGCACGAGTACCCCTTCTGCTCGCAGCTGGCGGCACAGTTCGAGCGGCCTTATGTGCTGTATGTCGCCGCGCTCTTCCACGACGTGGCCAAGGGCCGCGGCGGCGACCACTCCGAGCTCGGCGCCCGCGAGGTGCGGCACTTCTGCCGCGCACACGCCACCCCAGCCGAGGATGCGCGCCTGATCGAGTTCCTGGTGCGCCATCACCTGACGATGAGCCACATTGCGCAGAAGGAGGACCTGTCCGACCCTGACGTGATCGCGGCCTTCGTCTCCCAGGTGCGCAACGAGCGCACCCTGACCGCGCTGTACCTGCTGACGGTGGCCGACATCCGCGGCACCAGCCCCAAGGTCTGGAATGCCTGGAAGGGCAAGTTGATCGAAGACCTGTACCGACTCGCTCTGCGCGTGATCGTCGGCGGATTGGTCGGCACCTTGCCCAGCCTCGATGTCGAGCTCGAGGCGCGCAAGGCCGACGCACGCTCGCTGCTGGCACTGGCCTCGCAGCTGCCCGGCACCGAGGCGCCGCTGTGGCGCACGCTGGAAGTGAGCTACTTTGCGCGCCACGAGGCCAACGAGCTGGCCTGGCATGCGCGTTCGCTGTGGCGCCATGTCGACAAGGCCGTGCCGGTGGTCAAGGCACGCGCCTCGCCGATCGGTGAAGGCCTGCAGGTGCTGGTCTATGCGCCCGACATCCCCGACCTGTTCGCGCGTATCTGCGGCTACTTCGACAGTGCCGGTTTCTCGGTGCTCGACGCCAAGGTGCACACCACGCGCTCGCACTACGCGCTGGACACCTTCCAGCTCGTGCACCCCCACTTCGACGCCGCCGGGCCCGCCGGCTACCGCGACCTGATCTCGCTGGTGGAGACGCAACTCGTGACGGCCCTGGCCGCCACAGGCCCGCTACCCGAGCCTCGCCACGGCCGCGTCTCGCGGCGCGTGAGGAGCTTTCCGGTCACGCCCCGGGTCTCGTTGCGGCCCGACGAGCGCGCCCAGCGCTGGCTGCTCAGCGTCAGCGCCAGCGACCGCTCGGGACTCTTGTACGGCATTGCGCGGGTGCTGGCGCGGCACCACATCAACCTGCAGTTGGCCAAGATCAGCACGCTGGGAGAACGCGTCGAGGACACCTTCCTGATCGACGGCGCCGAACTGCAGCACAACCGGGCGCAGATCGCGATTGAAAGCGAACTGCTCGACGCCCTGTCGCCGGAGCCGGCATGAGCCTGGTCAGCCTGCCAGCTGTCGAGGCGATACAGCGTCTGGGGTCTTTCGACACCCTCATCGATGCGCGCTCGCCCGCCGAGTTTGCCGAAGACCACCTGCCCGGCGCCGAGAACTGGCCCGTGCTCGACGATGACGAGCGCCGCGTCGTCGGCACTGAGCACGCCCAGGTCTCTGCCTTCGACGCCCGCAAGCGCGGGGCCGCCATGGTGGCCCGACGCGTCGGCGATCTGATCGAAGCCCATGCCCAGGACAAGCCGCATGACTGGCGGCCACTGATCTATTGCTGGCGCGGTGGCAAACGCAGCGGCACGCTGGCCTGGTTCCTGGACCAGATCGGCTTTCGAACCACGGTCCTCCAAGGCGGCTACAAGGCCTTTCGCGAGCAGGTGCGCGAGCAACTCGCCACCCTGCCGTTGCGCCTGGACTATGTCGTCGTTGCCGGGCGCACCGGCAGCGGCAAGACGCGGCTGCTGCAAGCCCTGGCCGAGGCCGGCGCCCAGGTGCTCGACCTCGAAGGCCTGGCCCGGCACCGCGGCTCGGTGCTCGGGGGCCTGCCACACGAGGCGCAGCCGACGCAGAAGGCCTTCGACACCCAGCTCTGGCACAGCCTGATGGGCTTTGACCCGCAGCGACCGGTCATTGTCGAAAGCGAAAGCCGCAGGATCGGACAGTTGCAGGTACCGACCGTGCTGCTCGACCGCATGCGCACGAGCGGCCGCGTGGTCATGGTCACGATGCCCGACGCCGCGCGGGTGCAGCTGCTGGTCGAGGAGTACGGCTTCTTTGCCCAGCAGACCGAGCGCTTCTGCGCCCACCTCGACACCCTGGCCGACCTGCGCGGTCGCGAAACCGTGGCGCAGTGGCAGGCGCTGGCCCGCGGCGGCCGCTGGGCCGAGGTGTTCGCCGACCTGATGCACCGCCACTACGACCCGCTGTACCTCCAGTCGATGCAGCGCAACTATGCCGGCGTCGCCAACGCCCAGGAACTGCCAATCCGCGACGGCAGCGCAGAGGCAATGCGCGAGGCTGCGGCCGAATTGGTTGCCGCGGGCGCGCTGGACATCGGCGCTCGCGCAGGGGTTTGCCAATGAAGCGGGTTCAGATCATCGAACACAACGGAAAGCAGCCCTGAGGCGCCGCGTTCGCCGGCCATCACGCCGGCGATGAATTGCGGACTGCGAACCGCTTACGTGAACAGGCCGTGCTCGGTGGCCCAGTTGATCCAGTCGATGTGTTCGCTGGTCACGACCTCGAGCGTGGCATTGGCGGCCATCTTGTCGGGGAACAGCATCAGGTTGTCGCAGGGCCAGCGGGCGCAAGGTGCGATCAGCCCGTCGCACCCGAGAAACTCAACGGCCGCACCGATCTCCTGCGTGCGCGGCAGGTTGATCCCGCCGTAGTCGGCGTCGGCCACGCCGAGTGTGGCGAGGTCGGCCCGAAGCAGCTTCAGTGTGCGGTGAGCCACCACGCGCAAGGTGTGCAGCACCACCGGCTTGGTCGGGCGCGGCGTGAGTTGGCCCCAGTGGAATGAAATCTCGGCCAACGCGCCCTCGCGAGCCAGGCTCGTGTAGAGCACGCCGGCAGCGTCGCGCTGCATCCAGCGGCCGCCGCTGTACGAGCTTGCCAGCGGATCGAGGTGCTGTCGCGTAGCCCGAAACACCTCGCCGCCAAACGTCTCCTTCGGCAGCGCATCCAGCCGGTCCAGCAGATCGGTGTCGTGGATCACGGCGCGGCGCCCGCGCTCAGACGTGGACGCCGTCCAGCAACTGGTTGACTGCGACCAACACCTCGTCGACGCGGCCCTGCTGGATCAGCTCCGCGGGCACTTGATCGTCCAGCAGGCGCTGGCGCGCAAAGAGCCACAGACGCGCATCGTGCGGCTCGTAAAAGTCGGCCAGCTTGTCGATCACGAACTCCAACTCGAGCAACTGCTTTTCGGTGCTGGCGTGCGGCAAGGCCTTGCCCTTGTTCCACCGCGACACCGTTTCGGGGCGCACGTTCAGCACGTTGGCTACGTCGGCCGAGCGCATGGCCCCTTTCGTCTGGATGGCTTCGAGACGGCGTGCGATGGCGTTGGTGCTCATGGCTGGCCTTTGTGCGTGGTGAGTGGAATTCGCTCTGGCGGCAGTGTTGGCGTTATTGTAGCGCTTTTAATTGACATTTTGCACAACACACCCACTGACGTTTACATTGACTCAGCAAGTCTCACCCGCGCCAGCGTTCGCCCTCTCGACGTGCTCGGCCCAACGCTTCCAGCGTCTGCAGGATTTGCGGCAGGCGCTTCTTCCACGGTCCGCGGCCCGTGAATCGCTCGGCCAGCGCGGCCTCGTCATACGCGCCGGGGTTCGTGGTCAGCACGTCGGCCACGGCACGCATCTGCTCGGGCAGTGCGGCGGGCCAGGGCTGGCGCGTGCTGGCGGGCTTGGTGACTGTGGCTTCGCCGACTTCGGCCTCGTCGGGCAAATCGATCGACGCTTGTTCGGGTGCGGCCTCGGCGGTGGCCTGCACCGGGTTCTGGAATTCGGGGCGCAGCCAGCGGACC
>JANOPR010000207.1:0-2103 GCA_031421955.1 Burkholderiales bacterium | reverse complement strand
GGCCAGCACGCAAGCCGGCTTGCGGTCACGCTCGGCCAGGGCGGGGTCATAGATCCTGTCGACGCACAGGGTGCATTTGGTCATCACCTTCTTCTGCTCGTCGAATTCGCGCACGCCGTAGGGGCAGGCCCAGGCGCAGTACTTGCAGCCGATGCACTTGTCGTAGTCGACCAGCACGATGCCGTCCTCCTTGCGCTTGTACGAGGCCCCGGTCGGGCACACCGGCACGCACGGCGGGTCTTCGCAGTGGTGGCAGCTCTTGGGGAAGTGCACCGTCTGCGTCCCGGGGTACTCGCCGACCTCGAAGGTCTGCACCCGGTTGAAGAAGGTCCCGGTCGGGTCCTTGTCGTAGGGGTTGAAGTCGGCCAACGTGCCGGCCGCCCCCGAGGTGTTCCACTCCTTGCACGAGGTGACGCAGGCGTGGCAGCCGACGCAGACGTTGAGATCGATGACCAGCGCGAGTTGGGTCATGACAGCCCCTCGTCCGACGGGTACGTCGCCGCAAAGCGCAACCCGCCGACTGCAAAGGCGCGCCCGCGCAGGGCGCTGCGCGCGTGTGAGGCGCCGAGGAGCGCAGGGTTCATGGCCGCGCGCGTCAGCGCGCTTCGTGAACTGACTCGTCGCGGCTGTTTGAGCGCAGTGAGCGAAGCGAACGCAGCGAGTTCGGCGACGGGCCATGAACCCGAGCACCGCAGGGCAGTCGGCCGCAGGCCGGCCGCCTCAGTCGTGCGCAGCGCCCTGTGCGGGCGCGCCTTTGCCGCACCCAAGCCTCCGGAGCAGCCTTTGAATGTCTGCTTTGGGCCGCTTACGGTCACCCCACTTGAACGCGGCTTCATCCTTTGCTTCCCCCGGATTCGATGCGGCCGGCCATGAAGGTCTGCCACAGCTTGCGTGCGCCGCCAACCACGCCGGGCAGGCTCTTCATGGGCGCGAACTGCGGCCAGGTTTCCTTGGGCTCGTCGGCGCCGGCCGGGTAGATGCGCACGCGCACGTCGTACCAGCCGGCCTGGCCGGTGATGGGGTCGGAGTTGGAGGTCGTGCCCTCGCCCTGCGGCAACTCGTCGGAGATCAGGTGGTTGAGCAGGAAGCCGCGGCGCGCCTCGTTGGCATCCGCCGACAACTGCCAGGCGCCCTGTGCCTTGCCGATCGCGTTCCAGGTCCAGACGGTGCCCGGCTCGACCGCTTCGCTGGTGCGGCATTGGCAGCGCACCTTGCCCCACTGCGACTCGACCCACATCCAGTCGTCGTCGGCGATGCCTGCGGCGTGCGCGGTCTTCGGGTTCACGAACAGGTAGTTGTGGGCGTGGATCTGGCGCAGCCAGGCGTTCTGCGAATCCCAGGAGTGGTACATCGCCATCGGCCGCTGCGTCACCGCGGCCAGCGGGTATTTCTGCAGGTCGGTGGCCAGGGTTTCAAGCGGCGGGCTGTAGAAAGGCAGCGGAACGAAATGCCGCGCCACGCGCTCGCGCAAATGCTCGGGCGGCTGGCGCCCGGCGCGCTTGCCCTGGGCCGCCGAGCGAAAGCTCTGCAGCTCCTCGCTCCAGAGCTGGATCAGCACCGGCTCGGCAAAGCGGCGCAGTCGCGTGCGCTGCGCCCATTCCATGTAGCCCTTGTTCCAGTTGCGCATGTACTGGTAGCTCTTGGGCAATTCGTAATGGAAGATGCAGTTGTTCTTGGCGTACATCTCCCACTGGCGCGGGTTGGGTTCGCCCTTCATGAACTTCGTGCCGTCGGCGCCGCGCCAGCCTGCCAGGAAGCCGATGCCCGAGCCGGGCTCGGTTTCGTAGTTGACGATGAAGTCGGGGTAGTCGCGGAACTTGCGGCTGCCGTCGGCCTGGGTGAAGGCCGGGAACTTCAGACGCGAGGCCAGTTCGATCAACACCTCCTGGAACGGCTTGCAGTCGCCCGTGACCGGCAGCACCGGGATGCGCACGGCGTCCATCGGGCCGTCGAACTCGGAGATCGGCCGGTCCAGCATCGACATCGCATCGTGGCGCTCGAGGTAGGTGGTGTCGGGCAGCACCAGGTCGGCGAAGGCCGTCATCTCGCTCTGGAAGGCGTCGCAGACGACGATGAACGGGATCTTGTACTCGCCGTCTTCGC
>JANOPR010000206.1:0-3241 GCA_031421955.1 Burkholderiales bacterium | reverse complement strand
CGAAGCGCCGAAGAACTCTTTCAACGCCGCCGATATCGGCTTGGAATTGATGAGGTCGTGCGGCATCAGCGCTTCGGTCTCGGCTTGGCCGAGGCGCTCCTTGACTGCCTTCTCGATACGCGCCAGGCCGCTGCGGTACTGGTTCTCGGCCAGCTCGCCGACGCAGCGCACGCGCCGGTTGCCCAGGTGATCGATGTCGTCGACTTCACCGCGCCCGTTGCGCAATTCGACGAGGATCTTGACGACGTCCAGGATGTCCTCGTTGGACAGCGTCATCGAGCCTTCGGCCGAGTCGCGACCGACGCGGGCGTTGAACTTCATGCGCCCGACGCGCGACAGATCGTAGCTATCGCCGTTGTAGAACAGGCGCTGGAACAGCGCTTGCACGGCGTCTTCGGTCGGCGGCTCGCCGGGGCGCATCATGCGGTAGATGGCCACACGGGCGGCCAACTCGTCGGCGGTCTCGTCAGCCGTCAGGGTCTGGCTGATGTAGGCGCCTTCGTCAAGCTCATTGGTGAACAGGCACTGCATGTCCTTGATGCCGGCCGTGCGCAGCTTCTTCAGCAGCGCCTCGGTCAACTCATCATTGGCCTTGGCAACGATCTCGCCCGTTTCGGGATCGACCATGTTGCGCGCGAGGATGCGCCCGGCCAGGAAGTCTTCCGGCACGCTGATGAACGTCGTGCCGGTCTGCTCCAGCGTGCGCACATGGCGCACCGTGATCCGCTTGTCCTTTTCGACAACCACGTTACCGGCCTTGTCGGTGATGTCGAATCGCGCGATTTCGCCTTTCAGGCGCTCGGGAACGAACTCGAGCTGCGCACCACTGTCCATCAAGCGGAACTGGTCGAAGACAAAGAAGTTGGCCAGGATCGATTCCGGCGACAAACCGATGGCCTTGAGCAGGATCGTCACCGGCATCTTGCGGCGGCGGTCGACGCGGAAGTACAGGATGTCCTTGGGGTCGAACTCGAAGTCGAGCCACGAGCCGCGGTAGGGAATGATGCGCGCGCTGAACAGCAGCTTGCCCGAGGAGTGGGTCTTACCCTTGTCGTGCTCGAAGAACACACCCGGCGAGCGGTGCAACTGGCTGACGATGACGCGCTCGGTGCCATTGATGATGAACGAGCCGTAGTTGGTCATGAGCGGAACTTCGCCCATGTAGACCTCTTGCTCCTTGATCTCCTTGACCGTCTTGGCCTGCGCCGATTCGCGGTCATAGATGATCATCTGCAGCTTGGCACGCACGGCAGCCGCATAGGTCAAGCCGCGTTGCTGACACTCGCGGGTGTCGAAGGCCGGCTTGGCCATGTTGAATTCGATGAACTTCATCTCGACGTAGCCGTTGTGCGACACGATCGGGAATGCGGAGAGGAAGGCCGCCTGCAAACCCTCGGGCTTGCGCTTGGCGGGTGGCACGTCCTTTTGAAGGAACGCGACGTACGACTCCCGCTGCATCGTCAGCAGATAGGGAACGTTGAGAACACTCTTGCGCTTACCGAAGCTCTTGCGGATCCGCTTGCGCTCGGTGAAGCTGTAAGTAGAGGAGGATGCTTGCGCCATTGAACACTCCGTGGTCGAGAACGCGCGCCGGCCTAGCCCGCGTTCATCGGCGACTGGCTGCTCGAGCATTGCGCTCGATGGCTTGGTGACAGGCCACTACCTGCCGCTGGCGGACAACCGAGGCGTTGCACCTCGGTTCGGCCAAACCCGTTCTCTGCAGTCGGATCAGAGAACACTTGCAAACGTCGCACGCGGCGCTTGCAGGTGCCCCCAGGGCATTTCGCCCAGGGGAGACCTTTGACTGCGATTACTTCACCACGGCCTTGGCGCCAGCGTCGACCAGCTTCTTCAGCGCGGCCTCGGCGTCGGCCTTGGCCACGCCTTCCTTGACCGGCTTGGGCGCGCCGTCGACCAGGTCCTTGGCTTCCTTCAGGCCCAGGCCCGTCAGTTCGCGCACGGCCTTGATGGTCTGCACTTTGTTGGCCCCGGCTTCGAGCAGCATCACGGTGAATTCGGTCTGCTCCTCGACCACCGCGGCGGCTGCGCCACCGCCCGCACCGGCCGGTGAGGCCATCGCTGCGGCCGACACGCCGAACTTCTCCTCGATGGCCTTGACCAGGTCATTGAGTTCCATCACGGACATGCTGTCCAGGGCGGTCATGAAAGCGTCTTTGTCGAATGCCATTTGGGTTTCCTCGATTCAGTAGATTGGTTTGAGACGTGATCGTTCAGGCGGCGGCGGGCGCCGCATCGGCAGCGGCAGGCGCCTCTTCGGCACCGCCACCCTTCTTCTCGGCTATGGCCGCGACCACACGCGCGAAGCGCGAGATCGGCGATTGCAGCAGACCGAGCAACTGGGCCAGCAGGACTTCCTTGCTCGGGATGGCAGCCAGCGCCTTCACGCCGTTTGCGTCCAGGGCCTTGCCTGCGTAAACACCTGCCTTGACGATCAGCTTGTCGTTGCCCTTGGCAAAGTCAGACATGACTTTGGCCGCGGCGACAGCGTCTTGCGAAAAGCCGTAGATCAGCGGGCCGGACATGGCTTCCGCAGCGCACTCGAACGGTGTGCCTGCAACGGCGCGGCGGGCCAGGGAGTTCTTCAGCACGTGAAGATAAACACCCTTGGCACGCGCCTCGACGCGCAGCTTGTTCATGTGTTCCACGGTGAGGCCACGGTACTCGGCCAGCGCCAGGGTCTGCGAGCGCGCGACTTGCGCGGCCACATCCGTGACGACGGCTGCTTTCTCGTTGCGATTGAGACTCAAGGTCTGCTCCTCACTAAAAACGTGCCGGCCGGGCCGCAAAGCCCATTTGGCACACCCAGCGACCTTGCCGCCTCAGAAAACCCAGGGTCTTCCTCGACAGCGGGGACGCCATCTACGCTGGCCTCGGACTTGCGTCCTCGTTTAGGGGGCTCTCGCTCCACCAGCGGTCTTTGACGGCCTGCGGCAAGTTGCCTCGCCTCAGCCCACCAACTCAGTCGGCGCCGCGCCAGACAAGCGCGCCACCTTCATCTACTTCACGCCTGGACGGGCGCGGAAATCGTTGACACGTCCACGCGGGCGCCCACGCCCATCGTCGAGGACAGCGCCACCTTGCGCAGGTAAATGCCCTTGCTCGACGCCGGCTTGGACTTGTTCAGCGCGTCGATCAGCGCCTGCAGGTTGCCCTGCAGCTTGTCGTTGTCGAACGAGCGGCGGCCGATCGTGGCGTGCACGATGCCGGCCTTGTCGACGCG
>JANOPR010000205.1:0-3340 GCA_031421955.1 Burkholderiales bacterium | reverse complement strand
ATTGCCTGCTCAGCGACAGCCCCGACGACTCGGCCCAGGACATCGCTCGCCTGGCAAGCAACCAGCACCTGGCCGCGGCACGCGGCCGCGAGCCGGGTCTGCAACTGGAGCGGCACGACGGACCGATCGCGCTCGTCGACTGGGCGCAGGAGTTGCTTGAAGGCTGCCGGCCGATCGCCGCGGCAGTGGATGCGGCGCTCGGCTGCACAGCCTACGCCACGGCACTGGCTGCTGCGAGCGCCACGCTGTCCGACCCAGGACGCTGGCCCGCAGCCCGCGTGCTCGACGTGATGGCCCGTGACTTTTCCGACTCGTACACCGCGTTCGCCAATGCGCAGTCCGCGCAAGCGCGCGAGGTATCGCGGCGCCTGCCCTTCGCAGCCGAGCTGGCGGCGCGGTTCGAGGCCATGGCCAAGGAATCAGTTCAGGAGCAGCAGCGTATCGAAGCCAGCGACACGCTGAGCTTCGAAGACTATCGCCAACAGTACCTGGCGCCCGAGCGGCTCGGCATCTAGCCTGCGCCCAAGACGCGTGCGGCGTCGGCCCCCAAGGCCCGGCGGGGGCCCCTTCGTGGCCCTTGGGGCGTCGCCCGCTTGGGGCGGCCCGGCGCGGGCTAGGCCGTCGCGGTCCACTGCGCCAGCAAGGCGTCGGCGACCTCGACGCCCTCGGCAATTGCGCGGCGCCTTAGCGCCTCGCGCCGGGTGCCGGGCAGGCGCACGTCGTCGTCCTTGAGCATCTCTTCTATCAGCACCTCGACGCGGTCGAAGTAGTGGTCCGCGCCAGCCAGCGCGCCAGGATCGACGACGACGAAGACCTGACCGAGATGCGGGCGGTTGCCCTCGTCGACGAAGAAGCTCGAGGCCTCGAACCCGAAGTTGGCACCGATCAGCGCCGTCACCAGCAACTCGACCATCAAGGCCAGCATCGCTCCTTTGGGCGACGAGACGGCCCCGACCGGCAGCATCGAACCCGACAACGCCGCCTTCGCGTCGGTGGTTGGGCGGCCCTGCTCGTCAAGCGCCCAGCCCAGCGGAATCGGCTCGCCTTTCTTGGCCGCGACCATGACCTTGCCGCGCGCGACTTCACTCAGGCTGAGGTCGATCAGCAGGGGGTCGGCGTTGCGGCGCGGGAACACGGCTGCCACCGGGTTGGTGCCGAAGATCGGATGGCGCCCACCGGCCGCGGGCATCGCCGCCGGTGAATTCGAGAAACCCAGGCCGACCATGCCACCCTCGGCGGCCACGCGCAGATAGTCGACCACGACGCCGCAATGGTGGCTGTTGATGACGCCGGCAAACGCCACACCGTGCGTGCGCGCGGCCGCCACCGCTTCGGCCACGGCCAGCTCGCAGGCCGGAAACGCCAGGCCCTCTGCCGCATCGACCAGCAACGCGCCACCCTTGCGCCGCGCCACGCGCGCCTGCGCCGCGCCGACCACGCGACCGTTGCGCAGGTGCGCGGTGTACTGACCCACGCGCGACAGGCCGTGCGATTGCATGCCCTGGGCTTCGGCCAGCGTCAGCGCGCGCGCCGTGCTGGCGGCCATCGCCGGGCTGGCGCCGGCAGCGCGCAATTGGGCGGCAATGCGGCGCGCGAGATCGTCGAGTGTCAACCTCATGCCAGCGCCTCGAGCACGCGCGCGGCAATCAACGCGCTGACCCGCTCGTTCGACTCAGCCGACACGCCGGCAATGTGCGGGGTCAGCAACAGGTTGGGGCAGCCGTCGAAATGCGGTGCTGCGGGCAGCGGCTCCGTGGCGAAGACATCGATCGCCGCGCCGCCCAGCCGGCCGCTGCGCAGTGCGGCGGCCAGCGCGGGCTCGTCGACGATGCCGCCGCGCGCGGTATTGATCAGTACCGCACCGGGCTTCATTGCGCCGATGCGTTGCGCGTTGAACAGGTTGCGCGTCGAGTCGACGAGCGGCACATGCAGGCTGATGACGTCGGCACCCACGATCAACTCTTCCAGGCCTGCCGCGCGCACGCCGCTGCCCGCGTACGCCGGGTGATCGCGGTCCATCATGGCGTCGAAGGCGACTACGTCCATGCCAAGCGCTTGCGCCAGCCTGGCCGTCAGCTGACCGATCGAGCCGAAGCCGATCAGGCCCAGCGTCTTGCCTGCCACCTCGCGACCGCCTGAGAGCGCCTGGCGCGGCCACTGCCCGCCCGCAACGGCAGGCGTGCTCTGGTAGGCGCCGCGCAGCAACAGCATCGCTGTGGTGACGACGTACTCGGCCACCGACAGCGCGTTGGCGCCGGTGGCTGCGATCACCTGCATCCCGCGAGCCTCGCAGACGGCAACGTCGATGTTGTCCAGGCCCACGCCGAGCCGGCCGACGACTTTGCAGCGCCTCAGCGCCGCCAACAGATCGCCACGCACCTGGGTGCGATTGCGCACGATCAGCGCGTCGGCACTGGCGCACTCGGCCTTCAGCCGCGGCGCGTCGTCGACCAGCGTGGGGTCGTACAGCACGTCGTGCACTGCGCGCAGCGACGGCAGCACGCGCTCGTCGATGAACTCGCAAATGACAATGTGTGCCATCGAGTCCTCATGCGCTTTCGTACAGCCGCGTCATCACGAATTCGCGGTGCCCAAGCGCCTCGGCCGCCGTCAGGCGCCCGTTGGCTGTGCGCAGCATGTTCTCGAGCAGTTTGTCGCCCGCCTGGTCGAGAGTGAGCTCGCGCTGCAGCAAGCCTGTCACGTCGACGTCGATGTGCTCGCTCATGGTGCGCACCGTGCGCGGGTTCGCACACAGCTTGATGACCGGCACGATGGCGTTGCCGATGACGTTGCCCTGGCCCGTGGGGAACAGGTGCACCGCGTAACCCGACGCCGCGCACAGCGTCACCATTTCGGCCGCAGCCGACGAGGAGTCCATGAACCACAGGCCTGGATGGGTTGGCATCTCGGCCTTGTCGATGACGCCGTCGACGGTGCAGGTCTTGCCGATCTTCTGGATGTTGCCCAGCGCCTTTTCCTCGATCGTCGTCAGGCCGCCGGCAATGTTGCCCTTGGTCGGCTGGCTGTCGGCCAGGTCGCTGGTCTTGTGGCGGTTGATGACGTCCTGGTAGCGATCGAACATGAACATGAACTGCTTGCGGACCTCATCGTTCTTGCAACGCGCGGCCACGATGTGCTCGCCGCCCGTCAGCTCGGTGGTTTCGCCGAAACACAGGTAGTTGCCCAGCGCATGCAGCTTGTCGAAGGCGTTGCCGACGGCCGGGTTGGCGCCGCAGCCGGAGGTGGTGTCCGATTCGCCGCACTTGGTGGACACCCAGAGCTGGTCCACCGGGCAGGGCTCGCGCTGCTTCTCGCTGGCCCACTGCACGTACTCGCGGGC
>JANOPR010000204.1:0-2636 GCA_031421955.1 Burkholderiales bacterium | reverse complement strand
CGGCCAGCGCCTGGGCCTGCAAGGGATGATCGGCGAGATGCTGATGCGCGCCGACGCCGATTTGTCGGTGTTTGCGCCGAAGTCGCTGGACGCGCTGGCGGGGCACGGCGAAGCCGCGTGGCGTTCTCTGGCGCAATTGATCACCGCGCTGGAAAACGGCAAGGTCGGCGCCGAACTGCGCCAGCAGCTGCTCGCCGCCGCATCCGAGGTGAAGACGCCGACCCTGGGCATCACCGGCACCGGCGGCGCGGGCAAGTCCAGCCTGACCGACGAGCTGATCCGTCGCCTGCGGCTGGACCAGGACGACGCCCTGCACATCGCCGTGATCTCAATCGACCCGTCGCGGCGCAAGAGCGGCGGCGCGCTGCTCGGCGACCGCATCCGCATGAATGCCATAGGACCGTGGCAGAGCGGCCAACGCCTGCCCGCCGGGCCGCTCCAAGGGCAGGCAGCCCCGGGGGCCACGCGAGGGGCCCCTTCGTGGCCCCAAGGGAGTGGCGAAGTCCGCGCAGCGGCAAGCCAGGGGGCTCAAAGGATCTACATGCGCAGCCTGGCCACGCGCGACTTCGGCTCCGAGCTGAGCCAGGCCCTGCCCGACGTGCTGGCTGCGTGCAAGGTGGCCGGCTTCGACCTGATCGTGGTCGAGACTTCGGGCATCGGCCAGGGCGACGCCGCGATCGTGCCGCTGGTCGACGTACCGATGTACGTCATGACGCCCGAGTTCGGCGCGGCCAGCCAACTCGAGAAGATCGACATGCTCGACTTCGCTGAGTTTGTGGCCATCAACAAGTTCGACCGCAAGGGTGCTGCCGACGCACTGCGCGATGTGGCCAAGCAGGTGCAGCGCAACCGCGAGGCTTTCAAGCAGTCGCCCGAAGAGATGCCGGTCTTCGGCACCATGGCCAGCCGCTTCAATGACGATGGCGTCACGGCGCTCTACCACGCGCACAAGCCGCGCCTGGCGCAGGCCGGCCTGAAGTTGTCTGCCGGGCGCCTGCCGGCCGTGAACACGCGCCACAGCACGCACCAGGCGCCGATCGTGCCGGCCGCGCGCGCGCGCTACCTGGCCGACATCGCCGACACCGTGCGCGGCTACAAGAAGCGTGCGCGCGAGCAGGCCGCGCTGGCGCGCGAGATCCAGCAGCTGCGCGAGGCCGCCCGCATGCTCACTGCGGGCAAGCCCGACAAGCCGCGCGCGGCCGAGGCCGCGGTCAACCTGGCCGAGCAGCGCGAAGCGCAGCTGGACCCCCGGGCCAGGAAGCTGCTGGCGATGTGGCCCGATATGCAGAAGGCCTATGCCGGTGACGAATACGTGGTCAAGATCCGCGACAAGGAAATCCGCACCGCACTGACCTACACCACGCTGTCAGGCAGCAAGATCCGCAAGGTCGCGCTGCCGCAGTACGAGGACCACGGCGAGTTGCTCAAGTGGCTGCTGCTCGACAACGTGCCCGGCAGCTTTCCCTACACCGCGGGCACCTTCGCCTTCAAGCGCGAAGGCGAGGACCCGACGCGCATGTTCGCCGGCGAGGGCGATGCTTTTCGCACCAACAAACGCTTCAAGATGGTCAGCCAGGGCCTGCCGGCCAAGCGCCTGTCCACGGCCTTCGACTCGGTCACGCTGTACGGCAACGATCCCGACCCGCGCCCCGACATCTACGGCAAGGTCGGCAACTCGGGCGTCTCGATCGCCACGCTCGACGACCTGAAGGTGCTGTACGGCGGGTTCGATTTGACGCACCCGGCGACGTCGGTCAGCATGACCATCAACGGGCCCGCACCGACGATCCTGGCGATGTTCATGAACACCGCGATCGACCAGAACCTGGACAAGTTCCGCGCCGACAACGGCCGCGAGCCGACCGACACGGAGGGCCAGAAGATCCGCGAGTGGACGCTGGCCAATGTGCGCGGCACGGTGCAGGCCGACATCCTGAAGGAAGACCAGGGCCAGAACACCTGCATCTTCTCGACGGAGTTCAGCCTCAAGGTGATGGGCGACATCGCCGAGTACTTCGTGCACCACGACGTGCGCAATTTCTACTCGGTCAGCATCTCGGGCTATCACATCGCCGAGGCCGGCGCCAACCCGATCTCGCAACTCGCCTTCACCTTGTCCAACGGCTTCACCTTCGTCGAGGCCTATCTGGCGCGGGGCATGCACGTCGATGATTTCGCGCCCAACCTGTCGTTCTTCTTCTCCAACGGCATGGACCCCGAGTACAACGTGATGGGCCGGGTGGCGCGGCGCATCTGGGCCACGGCGATGCGCGAGCGCTACGGCGCGGGCGAACGCAGCCAGAAGCTCAAGTACCACGTGCAGACCAGCGGGCGCAGCCTGCATGCGCAGGAAATCGCCTTCAACGACATCCGCACCACGCTGCAGGCGCTGATCGCGATCTACGACAACTGCAACAGCCTGCACACCAACGCCTACGACGAGGCGATCACCACGCCGACCGAGGAGAGTGTGCGCCGCGCGATGGCGATCCAGCTGATCATCAACCGCGAGTGGGGCCTGGCGAAGAACGAGAACCCGAACCAGGGCAGCTTCATCATCGACGAGCTGACCGAGCTGGTCGAGGAGGCGGTGCTGGCCGAGTTCGAGAAGCTCGCCGAGCGCGGCGGCGTGCTCG
>JANOPR010000203.1:0-4431 GCA_031421955.1 Burkholderiales bacterium | reverse complement strand
GGTGCCAACTTGGTCACATGCTCGACCAGCGATTGGGTTTCGACTCGGCCCAACAGGCGGGCTGCATTCACTTGCATCAAGTGTGAAAGGTGGGTGGCCACGACGGTCGAACAATCAACCACGGTAAAGCCGCTCATTTGCGCCATCTCGCGCTGGCGCTCCTCGATCCAGACCGCGGGCAGGCCGAAGGCCGGGTCGGTGGTCTTGGTGCCGATCAGCGCCTGCGTCGCCCCGCCCGGGTTGATGGCCAGCAACATGCCGGGGAAGGCCTCGCCCTCGCCGATCACGGCGCCGCGCAGCGAGACGCGGTAGGCGCTGGGCTTCAAGTCCAGGTTGTCGCGGATGTGCACCGGCGGCGGCAGGAAGCCGACGTCCTGCGCGAACTTCTTGCGCACGCCCTTGATGCGCCCGAGCAGGTCGCCGCCGCGTTGCGCGTCGACCAATGAGATCAAGCGGTAGCCGACCTCCAGGCCCAGGGTGTCGACCGGTGTGAGGTCGTCCCAGCTGGCCTCCGGGTTGGCCTCGCGTGCTTGCTCGCGGGTTGCAGGCACGGCGGCCGCCGCCTTGCGGTCGCGCACGTGCATCAGCCAGGCACCCCAGCCGATGCCGCCTGCGACAGCCAAGAACACCAGGTTGGGCATGCCCGGAATCAGACCGAGCGAGCCGACGATGCCGGCAGTCACGGCGAGCGTACGCGGCGAATTGAACAGCTGGGTGCGCATCTGGCTGCCGACGTCGGTGCCCTTGCCCACGCGCGACACCACCATCGCCGCGGCGACCGAAATCAGCAGCGCCGGGATCTGCGCCACCAGCGCGTCGCCCACGGCCAGCAGGACGTAGGTATTGGCCGCCTGCGAGGCCGACAGACCGTGCTGCGCGACGCCGATGATGAAGCCGCCGACGATGTTGATGACCAGGATCAAGAGGCCGGCGACCGCGTCGCCGCGCACATACTTGCTGGCACCGTCCATCGAGCCGAAGAACTCGGCTTCCTCGCCGACTTCGGTGCGCCGCTGCCTGGCCTGCTCTTCGTTGATCACGCCCGCGTTCAGGTCGGCGTCGATCGCCATCTGCTTGCCCGGCATCGCGTCCAGCGTGAAGCGCGCACCCACCTCGGCAATCCGCTCGGCGCCCTTGGTGACGACGATGAAGTTGATGACGACCAGCACCGCGAAGACGATCAGGCCGACCGTGAAGTTGCCGCCGATCAGGAAGTGGCCGAAGGACTCGATCACCTTTCCCGCCGCGCCGGTGCCGGTATGGCCTTCGAGCAGCACCACGCGCGTCGAGGCCACGTTGAGCGACAGGCGCAACAGCGTGGTCACGAGCAGGACCGCGGGGAAGACCGCGAAGTCCAGCGGCCGCACCATATTGGCCGACACCATCACGACCATCAGCGCCATCGCAATGTTGAAGGTGAACAGCACGTCCAGCGCGAAGGGCGGCAACGGCAGCACCATCATCGCCAGCACCATGACGATGAACAGCGGCGCCATCAGGTTCTTGATCGCGCCGGCGTGCGGCCCGACCAGGGCGTCCAGGCGCTTCATCAATTCAGTCATTCAGTGTCCTCGGCGTTCGGGGTCGGCTTCAGATGCGGGTCAAGTTCGGCGGGCACCGGCAGCACCGGCAGCTCTGCCGGCATCGCACCACGCCCGGCCATCGCGGCGCGCAACTGGTAGACATAGGCCAGCACCTGGGCCACCGCGGCGAACAGCGCGCTCGGCACCTCGCGATCGATCTCGGCATGTGCGTAGAGCGCGCGCGCCAGCGGCGGGGCTTCGAGCACCGGCACGCCAGCTTCCTTGGCGATGTCGCGGATCTTCAGCGCCAACAGATCGGCGCCCTTGGCCACCACCCTGGGCGCGGCCATCGTCGCGTCGTCGTACTTCAGCGCGACGGCATAGTGCGTCGGGTTCATCACGACCAGGTCCGCGCCTGGCACGGCGGTCAGCATGCGGCGCTTGACGCGCTCGCGCATCAAGGCCTTCATCTTGCTCTTGACCTCGACGTTGCCTTCGAGCTCCTTGTTCTCTTCCTTGACTTCCTTGTGGCTCATCTTCAGGCGGTCCTGCAGCCATTTGCGTTGCAGCGGCACATCGATCAAGGCGAAGACCGCCAGCGCCAGAAGCAGCATCAGCAAGCCCGTCTGCAAGGTCGAGGTCGCCTGCGCCAGCGCCGCCGGCAATGGCATCTCCAGGGTGGCGAAGAACGCCGGCAACTGAGCGCGCAGGTACAGCGCACCGATGCTGCCCAGCACCAGTGCCAGCAGGCAGGCCTTGAGCGTCTCGCCCAGCTGCTGCTTGGAAAACATGCGGCCCATGCCCGAAATCGGATTGAGCTTGCTGAACTTGGGCCGCATGGCCTTGAACGTCCAGTTCCAGCCGCCCGCGGCCACGCTGGCGGCCACGGCCACGGCCAGCATCACCGCGCCCAGCGGCAGGATCAGCAGCACCATCTTCACGCCCATCTCGGCCAGGCGCACTTGCATCACGTCGGGCTCGGCCAGGGTGCGCGCATCGAAGCGCAGGCCTGAGGCCAGCAGTCGCGTCAGCCAGCCGCCGATCTCGGCGGCCATCACGGCAAGCAGCGCGCCCGCCGCAGCAATGGCCGCGAAGTGCCCTAGATCGCGGGAACGCGCAACCTGTCCGTCTTCGCGCGCCTTCCTGATCTTGCGCGGCGTCGCGGGCAGGTGTTTGTCTTGGGCAGATTCAGCCATGGTGCTGCCATGGTGCTTGCCGGGGCCGAAAACCTAAGGCCGATAAGCGGGGTTTATCCCGCCGTGTTCACGCGGCTGCTGCCACGCTGAAGTGGGACACGGCACGCGAGGCGAGCCACGGCGGGGGTAGCTATCGAATGCCTGGCAAGGCAATCGGCACAACGGCATCCTCGGCGCCAAGTGCCTGTGCCACGTCCGGCGCCGTACGGAACATGCGGTCCTCGGCATCGCGGTTCATCACGATGACGCTGATGCGGCGGTTGCTGGCGCTCAGGGGCTCGGCGCTGTTGAACAGGGTGCTCGAGGCCAGGCCTTGCACGCGCAGCACGCGGTCGTCGGGCAGCCCGCCCGACACCAGCTCGCGGCGCGAGGCGTTGGCTCGATCGGCAGAGAGTTCCCAGTTGCTGTAGCCGCGCTCGCCAGCCGAGAACGGCTGGGCGTCGGTGTGGCCTTCGAGCGTCAGGCGGTTGGGCACCAGCGTCAGCACCTGGCCGATCTCGCGCAGCAACTCGCGCATGTAGGGTTGCACCACGGCCGAGCCACTGGCGAACATCGGGCGGTTGAGCTCGTCGGTGATCTGGATGCGCAGGCCATCGCGGGTCATGTCCAGGCGCAGTTGCGAGGCCAGCGGCGCCAGCTTGCTGCTCTCGGCGATCTTGTTCTCGACCTTCTTCTTGAGGTCTTCCAGGCGGGCAATCTCGGCGCGTACCTGTTCCTGCTTGAGCGCCTGCAGGTTGACGGTGTCGCGCTTGGCCTCGATGTCGCCGCGCTTGACCTGGCCCGTCGTTCGCGTCAGGTCCTGGCCGCCGCCCTTGACAAGGTGCGACGAGTCCCCCGAACCCGAGCCCCCCGCCATCGACACCCGCAGCGGCGACTGGAAGTAGTCGGCGATGCCCTTCTTGTCACCGTCGGTGGTCGAGCCCAGCAGCCACATCAGCAGAAAGAAGGCCATCATCGCCGTCACGAAGTCGGCATAGGCGATCTTCCACGCCCCGCCATGGTGGCCATGGCCGCCCTTCTTGATCTTTTTGACGATGATCGGCTGCAGTTTCTTCGCGTCGCCAGCCATTACTTCTTACCCTTGACGTGGCTTTCGAGTTCGTTGAAGGTCGGGCGCTCTGTCGAATACAACACCTTGCGGCCGAACTCGACGGCGACTTGCGGCGCGTAGCCTTGCATCGAAGCCAGTAGGGTGGTCTTGATGCATTGCAATTCCTTGCCGGCCTCATCCACCTTCTGCTCGAGCAGGCCGGCCAGTGGTTCGGCGAAGGCATAGGCCAGCAGAATGCCCAGAAAGGTGCCCACCAGGGCCGACCCGATCATGCCGCCCAGCACGGCCGGCGGTTGACCCACCGAGCCCATGGTGTTGACCACGCCCAGCACGGCGGCCACGATGCCGAAGGCCGGCAAGGCACCGGCCAGGCGCTGCAGGGCGGCCACGGCCGAATGGGCTTCATGGTGGTGCGTCTCGATCTCGCTGTCCATCAGCGACTCGATCTCATGCGCGTTCAGGTTGCCCGAGACCATCATGCGCAGGTAGTCGGTGATGAACTCGACCACATGGTGGTCGCTGCCGACGCCGGGGTACTTCTTGAACAGCGGCGATTCGTGCGGCGTCTCGACGTCGTTCTCGATCGACATCAAGCCTTCCTTGCGCGCTTTCTGCAGGATGTCGTAGAGCAGCGCCATCAGCTCCATGTAGCGGGCCTTGG
>JANOPR010000202.1:0-1823 GCA_031421955.1 Burkholderiales bacterium | reverse complement strand
CACGGGTGCTGCTGATTCGCTGTGTGCAGCACGCGCGCCGGCCAGGGCGCGCGCTGGTGCTGGTACACCCGCCGCCGCCGGGCCGCCCCAAGGCGGCGGACGCCCCAAGGGCCACGAAGGGGTCCCTGCCGGGCCCTGGGGGCAGCGAACGACGTGAGCGTGGGGGCTTCAATGCTCGGGCGTGGCGCCGTCGGGCCAGCAAGACGCCGCGGCACTGCGCGCCTCGTCGTCGCGACCTTCATGCTCTAGCGCAGCCAGGCTGCAGTCGAGGCCAAAGGCGGTACCCATGTCGGCCGCGTCGGGCTCGATGGTGCTCTCTTCCCACACGCGGGCCAGCCGCTGCAGGGTCGACATTTTTTTCGTCGCTGGCATGCTGGTTCTCCTGGCCCCGGGAAGAAGCCTGTGTGAGTGGGGTATCGACAGTGTCGGACTGAAACCGAGACCTGATCACGAGAAAAGACGGACCTCCGCGCCGCAGTTCACGGCCTCGGCCCAGGCGCGTCGCGGGAGCACGACAGGCGTCTCGTTACTTCTTGGGATGGCGTTGCGCGAGCGGCCAACTAAGCTTGCGGCAGACGCAGCCAATTCGACCTTGCACCATGCGACCGAGTGCACTCAAGACATTGACCTGGGCGACCGTGGCCGCCGCGGTGGCAAGTGCCCTGTGGCTGGCGCTGGTCGAGGCTGAACTGGGCTCGACCTGGCGCCTGACGTTCGCGCCGAGCACCTCAGTGAACGGGCTACCCGTGCCGGGGGCCCTTGCCGCGGGTGCCCGCGCGCGGCCGCGACACGTCGGCCAGCAGCAGCGCGCAACCCACCAGGTCTTCCACCGCTTCTGACACGCTCTCAGGCGGCGCCAGCTCATTGATCAAGTCGCGCAGGTCGTCGATCTCTTCGAGATCGTCGGGGTCGAAGTGGGCGTAGAGCGTGGCCAGCGGCTCGCGCAACTGCGGGTCGCCAAGCTGCAGCAGCGCTGGAAACAGGTCGAGCGCCGCGGCAAATCCCGCCACCCAGGGCAGTACCACCTGCGAAGGCAGGCATTCCGTCTGGCCGGGTTCGGCCTCGAGGTCGAACACCCAAGGGTCGAACCACTGGCGTGTCGCGATGGCCTGCTCAAGTTCGGCGTGGCGGCGCAGCACGAGAGCCAGGATCGGCGCCATGTCCACGCCCGGCGGGGCGGCCCGGCCCTCGAGGTCCACCACATGCGGCAGCCAGCGCTCACTCGGCACGGCGCGCGGCTGCAACAGCACACCCACCAGGAAGCCGTCGAGTGCTGACAGGTCCAGCGGTTCGAGCGGAGGCGGCAGGGCGTCGAGCAGCTCTTCGAGCCGGTCGCGCTCACGCTCGCTGAGCGGGCGGGAAGGCTTGTCGGTGGGCATGCACGGATTGTCGCGGCTTACCGCCTGAATCAACCCACCCATGCGCTCAGCCGCCGCCGGGCCGTCCCAAGGCGGCTGATGACCCCTCGGGGGGCAGCGAACGAAGTGAGCGCGGGGGCTTCAGCGACCTGGGTACGCACTAGACTTGGGGCAACCCCCTTTTCGCCTCTCGAGGAGTACCCATGGGTGCCACTGAAGCTTTCACCGCCACCGCCGACATCGGCCACTGGATTGCCGGTCAGCGCGACGGCGGCGCCAGCGGTCGCGCGCAGGCGGTCTACAACCCCGCCACCGGTGCGGTGTCGCGCCAGGTGCACCTGGGCGGCGTGCGCGAAGTGGCGGCCGCGGTTGCGGGCGCCGACGAGGCCATACCCGCCGGGGCCGACACCCCGCCGCTCCGGCGCGCGCGCGTGCTCAACAAATTACACGAGCAGATGAAACACC
>JANOPR010000201.1:0-2785 GCA_031421955.1 Burkholderiales bacterium | reverse complement strand
CCGGCGCCACGCGTGCGAACACGGCGGTCTCTTCGATATGGCGCGACAACTCGGCCACGTCGATGCGGTCGAGCTCGGCACCTGTCAGCACGGCTCCTTGCAGGCCCAACTCGTCGGCGATGGCGGCCGCTGTGATGCTGTGGTCGCCGGTGATCATCTTGACGGCGATGCCGGCTTGACTGCACAACGCGATCGCGTCGCGCGCCTCGGGCCGCGGTGGATCGATGATGCCGACCAGCCCGATGAACAACAGCTTGTCGGCCCAGACCATCAGGTCGCCAGCCGGGTCGAACGTCGCAGCGGGAATGTCGCGCCCCGCCAAGGCCATCACGCGCATCGCCCGGCCGGCCAATGCGGCGTTCTCGGCCACGAACGCGCCGCGTGCCGCCTCGGTCAACGCCAGCGCAGCGTCGGCGCCGAGGTAGGACTGCGCGCGCAGCAGCAAGACATCGGGCGCGCCCTTCACATACATGCGCACCTGGGTGCCGTCGTGGTGAAAGGTGGCCATGAACTTGTGCGCGGAATCGAACGGGATCTCGGCAATGCGCGGACTGTGCTCACGGGTCGATTCGGCGCCGACGCCGCCTTTGGCGGCCAGCACCAGAAGCGCGCCTTCGGTGGGGTCACCGATGAGCAGGCCGTCGCGGATGCGCGATTCGGAGCACAGCACCGCCGGAGTGAGCAGCGCAAGCAAGTCTGGCAGCGGCTTGCCATCTTCGCTGCCGATCGCACCGCCCGCGCCGTAGCCCTCACCGCTGACGGCAAAGCGTCGCTCACGGTAATAGACCGAGCGCGCGGTCATCTGGTTGAGCGTGAGGGTGCCCGTTTTGTCGGAGCAGATCACGGTCGTCGAGCCCAGCGCTTCCACCGCCGAGAGCTTCTTGACGATCGCCCGGTTGCGGGCCAGCCGGTGCATGCCGATGGCCAGCGTCACCGTCACCACGGCAGGCAGTCCTTCGGGAATCGCGGCCACGGCCAGCGCGATCGAGGTCATCAGCGTCTGCAACAAGGCGTCGCCGCGCACGACACCGATGGCAAAGATCAGCAGCACCATCGCACCGGCCACGATCGCCAGCCGCTTGCCCAGGGCGTCGAGCTGGATCTGCAGCGGCGCCGGGCTGTCCTTTGCCGTGTCCAACAGGCCGGTGATGCGCCCCATCTCCGTGGCCATCCCGGTGGCGCAGACCAGCAACTCGAGCCGGCCGCGGTTGACCACGGTGTTCATGTAGGCCATGTTCGAGCGCTCGGCCAAGGGGTGCGGCCCAACCGGCAGGGCGTCAACCAACTTGCCCACGGCGTGAGACTCGCCCGTCAGCGCCGCCTCGGCGACTTCGACGTTGTGCGCGGCCAGCACGCGGCCATCGGCGGGGACCCGGTCGCCGGCCTCGAGCAGCACGATGTCACCCGGCACCAGGTCGTGGGCCGGGATGTTGAACACTTCGCCGCCACGCCGCACGCGGGCATGCTGGGCCAGCATCTTCTTGAGCGCCGCCAGTGTCGCCTCGGCGCGGTACTCCTGGTAGAAGCCCAAGGCGGCATTCAAGACCACCACGATCAGAATCACCACCGCGTCTTCGAGATCGCCCACCGCCCCGGCCAGCAGCGCAGCGCCGACCAGAATCCCGACCAGCAGATTCTTGAACTGGTCAAAGAACTTGAACCACAGCGAACGCGGTTTCTTCGCGGCGAGTCGGTTGGCACCGAATCGCTGCAAGCGCAGGCCCGCCTCCAAAGGGCTCAAGCCCTTGACAAGGTCGGCCTGGAGCTGCGTGGCGCACGGCACGATGCCCAGGCTGTGCCAAGCCGGCGCCGGCGAGGTTTCTGCCGGACTGTCTGGGGACGGCTGCGTGATGAGAAGCGTCGGAGCGACAGCGTCGTTCACGTCACTCAATCGCCCTGGGCAATGCGCATCACGATGCGGCCGTCGATTGCTCCGCTGCGCAAGCGCTCGAACACCGCATTGATGTTGTCGAGGCTGTCTTCGCTATAGACCGTATGCACTTTGCCTTCAGCGGCGAACTCGAGCGCCTCTTGCAGATCCTTGCGGGTGCCGACGATGGAGCCACGCACGGTCTTGGCGTTGAGCACGACATCGAAGATCGGCAGCGCGAAATCTCCTGGCGGCAGACCCACCAGCGACATCGTGCCGCGTTTGTGCAGCATGCCCAGTGCCTGGCCAAAGGCACTGCGCGAGACGGCCGTCACCAGCACGCCATGGGCGCCGCGCAGCGCGCGCTGCACTTCCGCCACCGGGTCTGGGGGCCCGGCGGGAATAACCATGTCGGCGCCCCGCGTGGTGGCCAGGGCCAGCTTGGCATCGTCAATGTCCACCGCGATCACATGAAAACCCATCGCCTTGGCGTACTGCACGGCGAAGTGGCCGAGACCGCCAATCCCTGAGATGGCGACCCAGTCGCCGGGCTTGCAGTCCAGCACCTTCAGGCCCTTGTAGACCGTCAAGCCGGCGCACAGCACCGGCGCGATGGCGGCAAAGCTGATCTGGGACGGCAGGTGCCCCACATAGCCGGGATCGGCCAGCACATACTCGGCGTAACCGCCATTGACGGTGTAGCCGGTCATTTGCTGCGCATCGCACAGGGTCTCCCAGCCGGTGATGCAATGCTCGCAGTGGCCGCAGGCGGTGTGCAACCAGGGCACACCAACGCGGTCGCCCTCCTTGATGCCTTTCACGCCCGCCCCGAGGGCAGCGACAAAACCCACGCCTTCATGACCGGGAATGAAGGGCAGGGCGGGCTTGACCGGCCAATCGCCATCGGCCGCGTGC
>JANOPR010000200.1:0-3667 GCA_031421955.1 Burkholderiales bacterium | reverse complement strand
CCGGAACCGGCGGTCATCCACTGGACATCGCCCGCGCCGAGCGTGCCGATGCTACATCGCCAAGCTCACGATCAACCCGGCACTCGCCCAAGGCATCGCGCATGAAGTAGGCAGCATCGAGCCCGGCAAATGGGCCGACCTGGTGTTCTGGCGCCCGGCCTTCTTCGGCGTCAAACCCAGCCTGGTGATGAAAGGCGGCTTCATCGCGGCGGCCGCAATGGGCGACGCCAACGCCAGCATCCCGACGCCGCAGCCGGTGCACTACCGGCCGATGTTCGGCAGCTATGGCGGTGCGCTGGCGCACACCTCGCTCACGTTCGTGAGTCAGGCCGCGCTCGCGTCCGGCGTGGCCGAGGGCTACGGCCTGCAAAAGCGGCTCGCCGCCGTGAAGGCCTGCCGCACGGTGAAGAAAACCGACATGGTCCACAACGACTACCTGCCCGTGATGCAGATCGACGCCCAGACCTACGAGGTGCGCGCCGATGGCCAGTTGCTGACCTGCGAGCCGGCGTCGGTGCTGCCGATGGCGCAGCGCTACTTTCTTTTCTGATTCAGCGCCGGTCGCCTCAATCCCGGAACTGCGGCGTCTGCTTGGTCGCGCCGGCCGCCATCGCCACCATCAGGTCTTCGCTCATCAGCATCGCGGCGTTCCAGGTCGCCACCTGGTTGAGGCCGTCGGCCACCGAGTGGTCGCGGCTGTAGTGGAGCATTTCCTTGATGCCGCGAATCGCCAGCGGCGACTTGGCGGCGATGGCGCTGGCAATCTCATGCACACCGGCTTGCAGCGCCTCGCGCGTGTCGAACACGCGGTTCACGAGGCCGATGACCCGGGCCTCGGCGGCGGCGACAGTGCGCCCGGTGTAGGCGAGTTCGCGCACCAGGCCTTGCGAGCCGATCAACTTGGGCAGGCGCTGCAAGGTGCCGACGTCAGCGACCATGCCGAGGTCGACTTCCTTGATGCTGAAGCTCGCATCGGCAGCGCAGTAGCGCATGTCGGCGCAGCAGATCAGATCGACCCCGCCGCCGACGCAGGCGCCATGAATGGCGGCCAGCACCGGCTTGCGGCAGCGCTCCAGGCTGGCCAGCGCGTCCTGCAAGTCCAGCACCACGCGGCGCAGCTTCTCGCGGCTGCGGCCATCGCAGTCGTCATGCACTTGCGGCAGCAGGCCGGCCATCATCTGCAAGTCGATGCCGGCGGTGAAATGCCTGCCCGCGCCTTCGAGCACGGCCACGCGCGCCTGCGGCGTGGCGTCGATCCATTCGAAGGCATGGCGGATCTCGTGCCACATCGCCAGGTTCATCGCATTGGCCTTGTCGGGCCGGTTCAGGCGAACGGTGGCGATCGGGCCGTCGAGCGTGACACGGAGGGTTTCGTAGTCCATGGGGCAGGCCGTGGTGGATCTGGAGCCCATGATGCCCGCGTTCGCGCCCGCCGCAGCGGCCGCAGCCTGGCGGCTCAGCGGGCGCGGCTGTGCTGGCGCAGCCAGCGGGCGAAAGTGGCTTCGTCCATCTGGCCAGCGGCGACGGCGAGCATGGTCAGCACGCAGTCGCTATCGCCGGCCATCAGCTCGAAACCATTGAGATCGAGGAAGAGCTCGACCGCCACGAACGCGGTGCGCTTGTTGCCGTCGATGAAGGGGTGGTTGCGTGCAATGCCAAAGCCGTAGGCGGCAGCGAGGTCGGTGACATCGGGTTTACCGTAGGCCGCCAGGTTTTCGGGCCGTGCCAGCGCCGATTCGAACAGCCCATCGTCCCGTGTGCCCGATGCCCCGCCGTGTTCGGCGAGTTGCTCCTCATGCACCGCACGCAAGACATCGGCGTCGAGCCAGACCCACTGGCGCGGCTTCATTTGGCCAGTTCACGCAAGACATTGCGCCGCTTCTTCATGACACTGCGTGCCGCCGTCATTTGCGTCTCGAACTCGGCGCTGTAAGGCGTCAACATCACCCCATTCGCCGCATCCGTCAGGTACAGGGTGTCGCCCTTGGCCACCTTCAAGCGCTGCAACACTTCCTTGGGCAGGATCACGCCGACGGAGTTGCCGATCTGGGTCAGTTTGAGTGCAGCCATGACGATCCCCTTGTTATAACGGTTGTTATACTACCTCGATCAGACACGTCGAACAAGCACCATGCTGCAAGTGAACAAACGCCTGCCACAGGGCCGCGGCCTCGCACCCGCATTGCTGCGCCGCGCCGCCTCTGTCGAACTCGACTGGGACCTGCGGCAAAAGAGCCGCCTCGAGGCCACCGACAGCGCCGCGCGCCACCTTGGCATCTTCTTGCCGCGCGGCCAGGTGCTGCGCGGCGGCGATGTGCTGGTGGCCGAGGACGGCTCGCTGGTGCGCGTGATCGCCGCGCCGCAACCGGTGCTGCGCATCACGGCCTGCACCGAGCACGGCACACCGCTGGACCTGCCGCGCGCGGCCTACCACCTCGGCAACCGCCACGTGGCGCTCGAGGTCCAGGCCGGCTACCTGCAGATCGAGCCCGACCCGGTGCTGGCCGAGATGCTGCGCGCGATGCACCTCACGGTTGCCGAAATACAGGCGCCGTTCGAGCCCGAGGCCGGGGCGTATGCGCATGCGGGCACGGCCGACACCGGCCACGCCGCGGGCCCGGCACAGCCGCATGTCCATGGCCCCGCCTGCGGGCACGACCATGACGCCCCCCGCCACCACAACCACGGCCCTGCCGACCACGACCCGCGATGAGCCCCGCCCCCGCCGCGCTGTTGCAGCTGCTGTGGCTCGCCTCGCCGGCACTGCCGGTGGGCGGGTTCAGCTACTCCGAGGGCCTGGAAGCGGCCATCGACTCCGGGGCCGTGCACGACGAAGCCAGCGCGCAGGCCTGGCTGGTCGATCAACTGCACCTTTCGCTCGGCCGCAGCGAGTTGCCGCTGCTGGCGCAGGCGATCGCGGCCTGGACCGCGCAGGACATGGGGCGCGTTGGCGCGCTCAACGACTGGGCATTGGCCACACGTGAAACGAGCGAATTGCGCCGTCAGAGCGAGCAGATGGGTCGCTCGATGCGCGACTGGTTGCGCCAACGCGATCCAGACAGCGCGTGCATGGCCGTCCTGGCCGAACTCGCCCCCGCCCCCGCCTGGCCGATCGCCTTCGCGCTGGCTGCCGCAGCCAGCGGCGCCTCGGAGCGAGATGCGCTGTTGGCCTTTGGCTTTGGCTGGGCCGAGAACATGGTGCAGGCCGCCCTGAAGTCGATGTCACTCGGGCAGAGCGGTGGTCAACGCATCCTCGCCAACCTTGCCGATGCGCTGCCGCCGGTCGTCGAGGCGGCACTCGCGCTGCCCGACGGCGAGCGCCAGGCCTTCACGCCGATGCTTGCGATCCTGTCGTCGTATTACGTCAGGCAGTAGTGGAGGCTGTTGCGTTGATGATCTCGCCGGGCCGGCCCAATTGGTAAACTCCGTCTCTGATGGACGGCGCGTAGCGCCTTGGGTGCACCACTACCTCTCGCCGGGCCGCCCCAAGAGCGAAACTCCCTCTCGGAGGGACGGCGCGTAGCGCCAAGGAAGCACCATGACCACTCCCCTGCATCACATCCAAGGCCGCACCAAGAAACTGCCCCCGCTGCGCGTGGGCGTCGGCGGCCCGGTCGGCTCGGGCAAGACCACCCTGGTCGAGAAACTCTGCAAGGCGATGCGCGAG
>JANOPR010000199.1:0-3184 GCA_031421955.1 Burkholderiales bacterium | reverse complement strand
AAGATCAAGATGCTTCTCAACGGGCCCGAGAGCTTCACGCCCGATGGCAACTTCATCGTCGGCGAGGCGCCCGAGTTGCGCAACTACTTCGTCTGCGCCGGCTTCAATTCGGCAGGCATCGCCAACTCGGGCGGCGCCGGGCGCTTGATTGCCGAGTGGATCGCCGGCGGCGAGGCGCCGAGCGATTTGTGGGATGTGGATGTGCGCCGCTTCGGCAGCTTCACCGCCAACCGCCGCGCCCTCTCAAAGCGCACCGCCGAGACGCTCGGCCTGCACTACGCGATGCGCTGGCCGCGCCAGGAGCTGGAAAGCGCGCGGCCCTTGCGCACGTCGCCGCTGTACGACCTGCTGGGGGCCAAGGGCGCCGAGTTCGGCGCGAAGAACGGTTGGGAGCGCGCCAACTACTTTCGTCGCGACGATGCACTCAGGCCCGCGTTCGGTCTCGGTATGCCAGGCTGGCTGCCCTGGGTGCAGGCCGAGATGCACGCCACCCGCGAGGCCGTCGCGCTGTACGACCAGACCTCGTTCGGCAAGCTGCTGGTGCAGGGCTCGGGTGCGCTGGCGCTGCTGCAGCGCCTGTGCGCCAACGAGATCGACGTGCCGGTCGGCCGCATGGTCTATACCGCGATGCTCAACGAGCGCGGCGGGTTCGAGAGCGACTTGACCGTGATGCGCCAGGCGGCCGAGCGCTTCCTGGTCGTCACCGGCTCGGCCCAGCCGCAGCGCGACCGCGACTGGATCGAGCGCCATGTCGGCGCCGGCGAGAACGTCGTCGTCACCGATGTCAGCGCTCTCACCAGCGTGCTGTCGCTTATGGGCCCGCGCGCGCGCGAACTGCTGGCGCGCGTCAGCCCCGACGACTTGTCGCCGCAGGCGTTGAAGTTTTCGCACACGCGCGAGATCGACCTCGGCCTGGCCCGCGTGCGCGCCGCGCGCATGAGCTATGTCGGCGGGCCCGGCTACGAGCTGTACGTGCCGATCGAGATGGCGAGGCATGTCTATCTGGCCCTGCACGAAGCCGGCGCCGCGCTCGGCATGAGCGATGAAGCGGGCCGCCCAAGCGGCCTGTGCGATGCCGGCTACTTTGCGCTGGACGCGCTGCGCATCGAAGCCGGCCGCCGCGCCTGGGGCCACGAACTCGGCCCCGACGAAACCCCGTGGCAGGCGGGACTGGCCTTCGCCGTGAAGGCCGACAAGCCCACGGCCTTCATCGGCCGCGACGTGCTGCAGCGTGCGCAGGGCCAGCCCTTGACCAAGAAGCTGGTGACGTTCGTGCTCGACGATCCGGCGGCCTATGTCTGGGGCGGTGAGGTTGTGCAGATCAACGGCGAAGCGGTCGGCGAACTCAGCTCCGCGGGCTGGAGCCTGGCGGCCGGCGCCTGCGTCGGCCTGGGCTATGTGCGCGGCTCGGCGGCGCAGACGGTGCACCGCGGCACGCCGGTGGCGATCGACCTGTGGGGCGTACCGATCGCGGCCACGGCGTGGGACGCCGCGGCCGTGCAGTTGCCACGCGCGTCCTGAGTCACCGGGTCGCGGCGCAGGCAGCGCTTGACGTGGCGCAAGCGCTGCGTGGATGCCAGCGCGCACGATAGACGCGTTGGCAGCAACCACAGGAGCGCGTTCGATGCTGCAGATCCGGATTCATGGCCGTGGCGGCCAAGGCGTGGTCACGGCCGCCGAGATGTTGTCGATGGCTGCCTTCGACCAGGGCCGCCATGCGCAGGCGTTTCCCAGTTTCGGATCGGAGCGCACAGGTGCGCCCGTTGTCGCTTTCTGCCGCATCGACGACCGCGAAATCCGTCTGCGCGAACCCATCCTCGCACCCGACGTGGTGATCGTGCAGGACGCGACACTGCTGCACCAGGTCGACGTGTTTCAGGGCCTGCGGCCCGACGGCTATGTGTTGATCAACAGCAAGCGCAGCTTTCACGAACTCGGCCTGGCCGACATCGAGCAGCGCTTTCGCACGGAGCGCCTGACCACCGTGCCTGCGACCGAGATCGCGCTCAAACACCTCGGCCGGCCGCTGCCCAACGCCGTCCTGCTGGGCGGCTTCGCGGCTCTGTCGGGGCTGGTTTCTCTGGACGCCGTGGCGCTCGCGATTCATCACACGTTCAGCGGCAAGGTGGCCGACGCCAACGAGGCCGCGGCCACCGAGGCGTTCGAGTACGTCAGGCAGGAATTGCTGGAGCTGGCCCATGCTCAAGCAGATTGAAGGCTCGCAGGCGGTGGCCGAAGCGGTGGCCCTGTGTCGGCCGGAGGTCATCTGTGCCTACCCGATCTCGCCGCAGACGCACATCGTCGAAGGCCTGGGCGAACTGGTGAAGAGCGGCGCCCTGAGCCCTTGCGAGTTCATCAATGTCGAGAGCGAGTTCGCCGCGATGAGCGTGGCCATCGGCGCCTCGGCCGCTGGCGCGCGCAGCTACACCGCCACCGCCAGCCAGGGGCTGCTGTTCATGGCCGAGGCGGTCTACAACGCGTCGGGGCTGGGCCTGCCGATCGTGATGACGGTGGCCAACCGCGCGATCGGCGCGCCGATCAACATCTGGAACGACCACAGCGACTCGATGAGCCAGCGCGACAGCGGCTGGATCCAGCTCTTCGCCGAAAGCAATCAGGAGGCGCTGGACCTGCACATCCAGGCCTTCAAACTGGCCGAGGAACTCTCGATGCCGGTGATGGTGTGCATGGACGGCTTCATCCTCACGCATGCCTACGAGCGTGTGGACATGCCCTCGCAGGCCGCGGTCGACGCCTTCCTGCCGCCCTACGAGCCGCGCCAGGTGCTCGACCCGGCCGAGCCGGTGTCGATCGGCGCGATGGTCGGGCCCGAGGCCTTCATGGAAGTGCGCTACCTGGCGCACGCCAAGCAGTTGTCGGCGCTGGACCTTATCCCGCGCATCGCGGCGGAGTTCGAGGCCCGGTTCGGCCGCGCCTCGGGCGGTCTGGTGCGCAGCTACAGGACCGAGGACGCCGAAACGATCGTGGTGGCGCTGGGCTCGGTGCTGGGCACGCTGAAGGACACCATCGACGAATTGCGCGCGGACGGCGTGAAGATTGGCGCGCTCGGCATCCAGTCGTTCCGGCCTTTCCCGCTGGCCGCGGTGCGCACGGCGCTGCAAGGCGCCAAGCGGGTGGTGGTGCTGGAAAAGAGCTTCAGCGTCGGCCTGGGCGGCGTCGTCTC
>JANOPR010000198.1:0-3334 GCA_031421955.1 Burkholderiales bacterium | reverse complement strand
TGCCGGCGGCCATCACGACCAGGTCGGCGGGGATCTCGCTGCCGTCCTTGAATTGCACGGCCATGACACGGCCGTCCTTGTCCGGGATCAGCGCCTGCGTCTGCGCGCCGATGAGGAACTTCAAGCCGCGGTCTTCGAGCGACTTCTGCAGCAGCTTGCCGGCCACGTCGTCGAGCTGGCGCTCCATCAGCCAGGGCATGATGTGCACCACCGTGACCTGCATGCCGCGCAGCATCAGGCCGTTGGCGGCTTCGAGGCCCAGCAGGCCGCCGCCGATCACGACCGCGTGCCGGTACCTGGTCGCGGCCTCGATCATGGCCTGGGTGTCGGCGATGTCGCGATAGGCGATCACGCCCTCCAGATCCTTGCCAGGCACCGGCAGGATGAAGGGGTTCGAGCCGGTGGCGATCAGCAGGCGGTCGTACTCGGCCTGGGTGCCATCGTCGGCCTTGACGACGCGGCGCCGCCGATCGACGTCGACCACCTTCTTGCCGGTGTGCAGGGTGATGCCGTTCTCGGCATACCAGGACAGCGGGTTGAGCACGATTTCATCGATGGTCTGCTCGCCGGCCAACACGGGGCTGAGCAGGATGCGGTTGTAGTTGGGGTGCGGCTCGGCGCCGAACACGGTGATGTCGTACAGGTCGGGTGCGACCTTCAGCAGCTCTTCGAGCGTGCGCACGCCGGCCATGCCGTTGCCGACGAGCACGAGTTTGAGTTTCTTCATCATCGGATCCCGCGGTTCAGGTTGCTCGTTCGACATGGCCGTGACGCATGTACAGGAAGTCGAGCACCTGCTTGCGGGCATGCACGTAGGCGCGGTCCTCGACGAGCTCGACGCGGCTGCGCGGCCGGGGCAGCGCCACGTCGAGCACGTCGCCGATCGTCGCCGCCGGCCCGTTGGTCAGCATCACGATGCGGTCGGAGAGCAGCACGGCCTCGTCGACGTCGTGCGTGACCATGAGCACCGTCGCGCCGGTCGCCGCGACGATGCGCATGAGCTCGTCCTGCAGACGCGCCCGCGTGAGCGCATCGAGCGCGCCGAAGGGCTCGTCGAGCAGCAGCATCTTGGGCGCCATGGCGAGCGCGCGTGCGATGCCCACGCGCTGCTTCATGCCGCCGGAGATCTCGTGCGGCCGCTTGGCCGCGGCGTGGCCCATGCCGACCAGCTCGAGCGCGGCCAGCGAACGTGTGCGCAGCTTGGCTTTGCCCTCGCGCGCGCCGAACACTCGCTCCACCGCAAGGTACACGTTGTCCACGCAGCTCAGCCAGGGCAGCAGCGAGTGGTTCTGGAACACCACGCCGCGGTCCGGGCCCGGACCGTCGAGTTCGCGCCCGTCGAGCAGCAGCACGCCCGCGGTGGGTGTCGTGAGCCCGGCCACGAGGTTGAGCAGGGTGGACTTGCCGCAGCCCGAGTGGCCGATCAGGCTGACGAATTCGCCGCGCGCGACGTTGAGCGTGATGTCGCGCAATGCGACGAACGCTCCGTGCTTGGTGGGGAATGTCTTTCCCACGCCGGCGATCTGCAGCAGGGGCTTGGAGTTAATGGTCATCGCCATCGCTCCGGCTTCAGGCGTAGTCGAATCGCCTGGCGATCAACATCAACAGCCACTCGAGCAGCAGCCCGACGATGCCGATCACGAAGATCGCGACGATGATGTGCGCCACGTTCAGGTTGTTCCACTCGTCCCAGATCCAGAAGCCGATGCCCACGCCGCCGGTGAGCATCTCGGCCGCGACGATCACGAGCCACGCCGTGCCGACCGACAGGCGCACGCCCGTGAGCAGGTACGGCATCACCGAGGGCAGCAGGATGCTCGTGGCGATCTTCCATTCGCTGAGCTTGAGCACGCGCGCGACGTTCAGGTAGTCCTCGGGCACGCGCTGCACGCCCACCGCGGTGTTGATGACCATCGGCCAGATCGAGCAGATGAAGATGGTCCAGATGGCCGCCGGGTCGGCGGCCTTGAAGACCAGCAGGCCGATCGGCAGCCAGGCCAGCGGCGACACCGGCTTGAGCAGGCTGATCAGCGGCGAGACCATGCGGTTGAGCGTGGCGAAGCGGCCGATCAGGAAACCCAGCGGGATGCCCACGAGCGCGGCCATGCCAAACCCCAGGCCCACGCGCTGCAACGAGAACAGGATGTTCCATCCGATGCCCTGGTCGTTCGGGCCGTTGCTGTAGAACGGGTTCGCAAACAGCTTCCATGCCGCGTCGAACGTGGCTTTGGGCGTCGGGAACGTCGCCCCCTTTTGCGTCGCGATCGCCCATATGGCCACGAGCAGCGCCAGCCCGAACAAGGGCGGCACGACACGGCCGAACAGACCGCGCCAGTCGACCGGGTCGCGCCTGCGTCGCTCGCTGCGAGCCGGTTGCGCCGAGCGCGCCGTGGCTGCGGGGTCGGCAGCGCGATGCGATCCAGCGCCCGCCGCGGCGCTGCCGGGTGAGGCGATCGGCGTATGAAAGACGGCACTGACCATGGCGGGCTCCAGCGACTTCCCGGTCAGGCCGGCACGGCCGACTTGATCTTGAATGCGTCGGCGTACTTCGCGGGGTCCTTGCCGTCCCACACGACGCCGTCGAGCAGCTTGCTCGAGCGCATCTCGCTCTTTGGAATGGCGACCTTGAGTTGCGACGCGGCCTGTTTGTAGAGCTCGGTCTGGTTGATCTGCCGGGCGACTTTCAGATAGTCGGGGTGCTCCTTGAGCAGGCCCCAGCGCTTGTGCTGCGTGAGGAACCACATGCCGTCGCTGAGGTAGGGGTAGTTCACCGCGCCGTTGTTGAAGAACTTCATGTGGTTGGCGTCATCCCAGCTCTTGCCCAGGCCGTCCTGGTAGCGGCCCAGGATGCGTTGGTTGATGGCGTCGACGCTGGTGTTGACGTAGCTCTTCTCGGCGATGACCTCGGCCATCTTGTTCTTGTTCGACAGGTTGGCGTCGATCCAGCGGCTGGCCTCGAGCACCGCCATGATCACCGCGCGCGCGGTGTTCGGATTCTTCTTGACGAACTCGCCGGTGCTGCCGAGCACCTTCTCGGGGTGGTCTTTCCAGATGTCCTGCGTGGTCGCGGCGGTGATGCCGATGCCGTCGATGATGGCGCGGTGGTTCCAGGGCTCGCCGACGCAGAAGCCGTCCATGTTGCCCACGCGCATGTTGGCCACCATCTGCGGCGGCGGCACGGTGATGACCTTGGCGTCTTTCATCGGGTGGATGCCGCCCGCGGCCAGCCAGTAGTACAGCCACATCGCGTGGGTGCCGGTGGGGAAGGTCTGCGCGAAGGTGTACTCGCGTTTCTCGGCGGCCATTACCTTGGCCAGCGAGGCGACATCGACCG
>JANOPR010000197.1:0-2914 GCA_031421955.1 Burkholderiales bacterium | reverse complement strand
TCGAGACCCTGCCTGCCGCCCAAGCCGCCCTGCGCGGCCGCGAGATCGCCTACGTGGCCGACCCGCTCGACGCCCTGCTCCTGCAGGTGCAAGGCTCTGGCCGGCTGCGCCTGATCGGCCCCGACGGCCGCGCGCAAATGGTTCGCCTGGCCTACGCCGGCCACAACGACCAGCCTTACCAATCGATCGGCCGCTGGCTGATCGACCAGGGCGAGCTCCGGCCTGGCGAGGCCTCCTGGCCGGCGATCCGCAGTTGGGCACGACGCCATCCTCAGCGGGTGACGGAACTGCTCAACGCCAATCCGCGGGTCGTGTTCTTCCGCGAGGAGCCGCTGCCCGACGCCAACCTCGGGCCCCGCGGCGCCCAGGGTGTGGCCTTGGTGCCCGAGCGCTCCATCGCGGTGGACCCGCGCAGCGTGCCTTATGGCACCCCGGTGTGGATCGACACCACCGAGCCGCTCACGGCCACGCCGCTGCGCCGGCTGGTGCTGGCGCAGGACACCGGCTCCGCGATCGTCGGCGCGGTGCGCGCCGACTACTTCTGGGGCTGGGGCGAAAGAGCCGAGCAGCAGGCCGGACGCATGAAGCAGTCGCTGCGGATGTGGGTGTTGTGGCCGAAGTAATGATTGCGCGCGCCACGCGCGTCGAGCTTGGCGGCGCTCAACGCGCCAGACGGGGCCAGAGCAGGTTCAGCGCCAGCCCACCGATGACCAACGCGGCAGCACCGACCTTCCACGCCGGCAGCGGCTCGCCGAGCAACAACGCCGAGGCGCCGATGCCGAACACCGGCACCAGCAGGGCCATCGGTGTGACCGTGGCCGCCGGGTGCCGCGCCAGCAACCAGGCCCAGGCTGCATAGCCGAACAGCACGTTGGCCAGCGACTGCCAGAGCACGGCGGCCCAGACGCTCGCACCGGCGGCGGCCAGGCCTTGCGCAATGGCCTGCGGGCCCTCCATCCAGAGCGACAGCAGGGCCAGCGGCGGCACCGCGAACAGGCTCGACCAGACCATGAATCCGAGCATATTGATGCGGCCTGCACTGCGGCCCACCAGGTTGCCGGCCGCCCACGCCAATGCCGCCAGCAGCACCAGCGCCAGCCCCAGCGGCGTGGTGGCGGCATCGGTGTGCGCGGCGATCAGGACCAGCCCCACGGCGGCCAGCGCCAGCGCGACACCCTGGTGCCCGCGCAGGCGCTCGCCGGCCACCAGCATCGCCAGCCCGACGGTGAAGAAGACCTGCACTTGAATCACGAGCGAGGCCAGACCCGGCGTGATGTCGGCGCGCATGGCAATGAACAGCAGGCCGAACTGGCCTGCCCCGATCAGGACGCCATAGGCGGCCAGCGTGCGCCAGGCCACGGCCGGGCGCTTCACGAACAACGCGGCCGGCACGAACGCCAGGCCGAAGCGCAAAGTCGCAAGGAGCAGCGGCGGCAAGGTATCGAGCGCCGCCTTGATGACCACGAAGTTCGTGCCCCACACCGCGACCACGGCGAGAGCAAGCAGCAGGTGGCGCGGCGGCAAGTGTGCGCCCGTCAAGTGCTCGCGCTTTCGGCGGCGGCCGCGACGGCCCGGTTGCGCCCCGCGCCCTTGGCCCGGTCGAGCGCGTGGTCGGCGCGGCCTGGCGCGTCGTTGATCGACTCGCCGGCCACCAACTCTGCCAGCGCGCTCGACCGCTGGACGCGCAGCGTCGGGCCGGTGCTCAGCCACGCATCCGTCAGGCGGTGCCGCACTCCGGTGGGGGCGTGGTGGTTCATCGCGGCGTGCAGCATGGGCTAGTTGCGCGAGAGACCTGTATTGCGGCGCAGCCCCGCACCGTGCGGCGCTGTCTGCAGGTGCGTCAATGGCAGCGCCGCGCCGGACTTGACCTCGCCAAGCGAGAAGCGGGTGTGAATGTCCTTCACATTGGGCAGGTTGAGCAGGGTGCCGGTGGCAAAGCGGGAGAAGGCGTCGAGGTCGGTGGCCATCACCTGCAATTCAAACGTGCCGGTGCCGCTGATGTAGTGGCAGGCGGTGACCTCGGGCAGGCGGCGGATGGCCTCCTCCAGCGCCTTGGTCGCACTGCCGCTGCTGCGTTCGGTATCCACGCGGACAAACGCGAAGACCCCCAGGCCGATGCGACGACGATCGAGCTCGGCGCGATAACCGACGATGAAGCGCTGCTGCTCGAGCCACTTGACGCGGCGCCAGGTGGGAGCCGCTGACAGGCCGATGCGGGTGGCCAGTTCGGCATTGGACAGCCTTGCGTCGGCTTGCAACTCGGCCAGGATCGCGATGTCGTAGCGGTCCAATGCCAAACCGTCGTGGCTTGTGGCCGCGTCGCCAGGTGACTGCGACGGCCCGCGGGTCTTCCCTTGTTTTGTCGTTGTGGAGGCCATTGTTTCGTTACGTCGACGATTGGCGAAAGATTATTGCCCAAGTACGCCCGCCGCAAGCAAACAAGGAAAACACCTGCCCGGCCAAGGCTCCTACACTCGCCGCTGGCCTCATTGCCATGGAGAAGTCGGATGAACGCCCCCCTGCCCGAGTCCGTCCGCAAGGCACTGGAAACCGTCACGCTGGACGACAAGTACGCGCTGGCCAGTGGACGCGCCTTCATGAGCGGCGTGCAGGCGCTCGTGCGCCTGCCGATCCTGCAGCGCACACGTGACGCGCTGGCCGGGCTGAACACCGCCGGCTTCGTCAGCGGCTACCGCGGCTCGCCGCTCGGTGGCTACGACCAAGCCCTGTGGGCAGCCAGGAAGCATCTGGCCGCGCACCACATCGTGTTTCAGCCCGGCGTCAACGAAGAACTCGGCGCCACCGCCGTGTGGGGCACGCAGCAGCTCGACCTGTACCCGCAGGAGAAGAAGTACGACGGCGTGTTCGGCATCTGGTACGGCAAGGGCCCGGGCGTGGACCGCTGCAGCGACGT
>JANOPR010000196.1:0-4548 GCA_031421955.1 Burkholderiales bacterium | reverse complement strand
ACTACAACAAGGACAGCAAGGAACCGGGCGTGGCCGAGATCGGCATTGCCAAGCAGCGCAATGGGCCCACCGGTGTCGTCAAACTGACGTTCCTGAAGCCATTGACGCGGTTCGAGAGTCTTGCGATGGGCAGCGAGGCGTACTGATTCGGTACGGCGCACTTGCGCTTCGGAGCGTACTGTATATATTAACAGTATGCGGACCAACCCCTCAATCGAACAAGCGGCACCGGCTGCCACGCTGGTTTTCATGCCGCAGGCCGCTGTCAAGGGCCGCGGCACGGTCTGGGCCATCGAGCACCGATTCACCAGCGAACATCATCACACGGTCGACGACGGCTGGGGCAGTCTGGAACAAGCGGCGCGCGAGGAGCGCGCGGCCCCGCAGACCCAGATCATCGAACAGCAGGTCAGGACGATCCTCTCTGGCAATGACTCGCCCGACATCCCCTTTGACCTGTCGATCAATCCATACCGGGGTTGCGAGCACGGCTGTGTCTACTGCTTTGCACGACCGACACACAGCTACCTGAACCTGTCACCGGGACTGGATTTCGAAACCAAGATCATTGCCAAGATCAACGCAGCAGAGCGATTGCGCGCAGCGCTGAGCGCGCCAGGCTATGAGGCGCTGCCACTGAACATTGGCTCGGCCACCGACGCCTATCAGCCCGCCGAGCGGCGGCTGCGAATCACGCGCTCGTTGATCGAAGTGATGGCTGAGTTTTCACATCCCTTCTCCGTGATCACCAAGTCGGCAGGTATCGAGCGCGACATCGACCTGCTTGCGCCGCTGGCACAACAGCGCCTGGTTTCTGCCTACATGTCGATTCCCACGCTGGATGCCGGGCTCGCCCGCGTCATGGAGCCCCGTGCGACGGCACCGGAGCGGAGATTGCAGACGATCGAGCGCCTGGCCAGGGCGGGCATTCCCGTGGGGGTCAGCGTTTCGCCGCTGATCCCGTTTCTCAACGAGCCTGAGCTCGAGCGCATCCTCGATCGCGCTCGCAATGCCGGCGCTGTCACGGCTTTCTCGACCGTCTTGAGACTGCCCTGGGAGGTCAATCCGCTGTTCCAGCAATGGCTGCAGACGCACTTCCCGGAGCGTGCCGCGCGCGTGATGGCGCGCGTGCGTGACTTGCGCGGCGGCCGCGACAACGACAGCCGCTTTGGCCAGCGCATGAGCGGGCAGGGCGTGTGGGCCAGACTGCTGACGCAACGCTTCGAGCGGGCGACGCAGCGGTTCGGCCTGGCGCGCGAACGCATCGTGCTCGACCTGTCAAAGTTCCGCCGGCCAGCAAGCGCTGTTCAGCCCTGCGCTCAAGCGGCCCTGTTCTAGCGCCGCGATCGTCGCGCCGGCCAGGAAGCAGTTACTTGAACAGGTCCTTCACCCGCTCAGTCCAGCTCTTGGCGTCGGGCGAGTGGCGGCCGCCGCCGCTCTTCAATGACTCGTCGAGTTCGCGCAGCAGTTTCTTTTGCGCTTCGGTGAGCTTGATCGGCGTTTCAACCGACACATGACAGTAGAGATCACCCGGGTAGCTCGAGCGCAGGCCTTTGATGCCCTTGCCGCGCAGCCGGAACGTCTTGCCGTGCTGCGTACCCTCGGGCAGTTCGATCTCCACCTTGCCGGCCAGCGTCGGCACCTCGATCGCCCCGCCAAGCGCCACCGTGGTCAACCCGACCGGTACGGTGCAATGCAGATCGTCACCGTCGCGCTCGAAGATGCCGTGTTGGGCGACCCGGATCTCGATATACAGGTCGCCTGACGGGCCCCCATTGCTGCCCGGCTCTCCGTTGCCGGCCGAACGGATCCGCATGCCTTCATTGATGCCGGCCGGGATCTTCACCTCCAGCGTCTTCTGCTTCTTCAACTTGCCGGCGCCGTGGCAGGTGGTGCAGGGCTCGGGAATGATCTTGCCGGCGCCGCGGCATTGCGGGCAGGTCTGCTGAATGCTGAAGAATCCCTGGCGCAGGTGCACCGTGCCATTGCCGTTGCACTGTGGGCAGGCCTTGGCTGTCGTGCCCACCTTGGCACCCGTGCCATGGCAGGTTTCGCAATTTTCCCAACTCGGGATGCGGATCTGGGTGTCCTTGCCGTTCGCGGCCTCCTCGAGCGTGATCTCCAGGGCGTACGACAGGTCCGCACCGCGAAAGACCTGCTGACCCCCTCGGCGGCCACCGGCAGCTCCTGCGGGCCCGCCGAAGATGTCGCCAAAGATGTCGCCGAATGCCTCGGCAAATCCGCCGAACCCTTCCTGGCCAGGTGCGCCACGGAAGCCGCCCATGTTCGGATCGACCCCAGCGTGGCCATACTGGTCATACGCGGCACGTTTCTGGGGGTCGGAGAGGATCTCGTAGGCCTCCTTGGCTTCCTTGAACTTCTCTTCCGATGCCTTGGCCCCGTCCCCCTGATTGCGGTCGGGGTGATGCTTCATGGCCAGTTTGCGGTAGGCCTTCTTGATGTCCTCCTCGGTCACGTTCTTGGGAACGCCGAGGGTGTCGTAGTAGTCGCGCTTGGCCATGAAAAGACTCAGTACAGCAGACGCTGGAACGCCGCGTTGAGCGGCACGCAGGGCGTGCCGGTTCGAACGCGGCGGGATATCACGGCAGCCCGTTCACGGGCTGGCCGCCATATCACTTCTTGACTTCCTTGAACTCGGCATCGACGACGTTGTCGTCTGGTGCGGCGTCGGTCTTGGGGGTCGATGCTGCTCGCGGCGCCTCGCCAGCGCTCTCGCCCTGTGCCGCCGCGGCCTTCTGGACATCGGCATACATCTTCTCCGACAGCTTGTGGCTCGCGGCCATCATCGTGTCGGTCTTGGCTTCATTGGTCGCCTTGTCGTCGCTCTTCAGGGCTTCCTCAACTTCCTTGATGGCCGCTTCGATCTTGGCCCTCTCTTCGTCGCTGAGATCCTTGCCATGGTCGGCCATGCTCTTTCTGACGCTGTGCACCATCGCGTCTGCATGGTTGCGCGCCTGCACCAGTTCGAGCTTCTTGTGGTCGTCGGCTGCGTTCAGCTCGGCGTCCTTGACCATCGCCTGAATCTCTTCTTCGGACAAACCCGAGTTGGCCTTGATCGTGATCTTGTTTTCCTTGCCGGTGCCCTTGTCCTTGGCGTGCACATGCAGGATGCCGTTGGCATCGATGTCGAAAGCGACCTCGATCTGCGGCAGGCCGCGCGCGGCCGGCGGGATGCCTTCGAGATTGAACTCGCCGAGCGACTTGTTGCCCGCGGCCAGCTCGCGCTCACCCTGGTAGACCTTGATCGTCACCGCCGGCTGGTTGTCGTCGGCCGTCGAGAACACCTGTGCGAACTTGGTCGGGATGGTTGTGTTCTTCTTGATCATCTTGGTCATCACGCCGCCCAGCGTCTCGATGCCCAGAGACAGCGGCGTGACGTCGAGCAGCAGCACGTCCTTGCGGTCGCCGCCCAGCACCTGGCCCTGGATGGCTGCACCCACGGCGACAGCTTCATCCGGGTTGACGTCCTTGCGCGGCTCCTTGCCGAAGAAGGCCTTGACCTTCTCCTGCACCTTGGGCATGCGCGTCATGCCGCCCACGAGGATGATGTCGTCGATGTCGCCGAGCTTGACTTCGGCGTCCTTGACTGCGATGCGGCAGGGCTCAATCGTGCGCTCGATCAACTCATCGACCAACGACTCCAGCTTGGCGCGGGTGAGCTTGATGTTCAGGTGCCGCGGGCCGTTGGCGTCGGCGGTGATGTAGGGCAGGTTGACGTCCGTCTGGGTCGAGTTCGAGAGTTCGATCTTGGCCTTCTCGGCTGCTTCCTTCAGGCGTTGCAGCGCGAGCACGTCCTTGGTCAGGTCGACGCCCTGGTCCTTTTTGAACTCGGTGACGATGTAGTCGATGATGCGCTGGTCGAAGTCTTCGCCGCCGAGGAAGGTGTCACCGTTCGTGGACAGTACCTCGAACTGCATCTCGCCATCGACATCGGCGATCTCGATGATCGAAATGTCGAAGGTGCCGCCGCCGAGGTCGAAGACGGCGATCTTGCGGTCGCCCTTGCCGTGCTTGTCCAGGCCGAAGGCGAGTGCCGCCGCGGTCGGCTCGTTGATGATGCGCTTGACGTCCAGGCCGGCAATGCGGCCGGCATCCTTGGTCGCCTGGCGCTGCGAATCGTTGAAGTACGCGGGCACCGTGATCACGGCTTCCGTGACTTCCTCGCCGAGGTAGTCTTCGGCCGTCTTCTTCATCTTGCGCAGCACTTCGGCGCTGACTTGCGGTGGGGCCAGCCGCTTGCCGCGCACCTCGACCCAGGCGTCGCCGTTGTCGGCGGCGGCGATCTTGTAGGGCATCAGGTCGATGTCCTTTTGCACTTCCTTCTCGGTGAACTTGCGCCCGATCAGGCGTTTCACCGCATACAGCGTGTTCTTCGGGTTGGTCACGGCCTGGCGCTTGGCCGAGGCGCCGACCAGGATCTCGCCGTCGTCCTGGTACGCAATGATCGACGGCGTGGTGCGCGCACCTTCGCTGTTTTCGATCACCTTGGTGGTGTTGCCTTCCATGATGGCCACGCACGAGTTGGTG
>JANOPR010000195.1:0-6481 GCA_031421955.1 Burkholderiales bacterium | reverse complement strand
CAGGCTGGCGTGCTGGCCAGTGCAGCGAATGCGCCCGCCGGCGGCGCCCGGATGGTCGCCGCGCAGATCCCGAGCATCGCCAAATAGATCTTTTCCGAGACCGTGGAGGGCCGGGCCGACGCCCTGCAAGGCTCAGGCTGCGAGCTGCTGCTGGCCTCGACCGGCTACTCGGCCGAGCGCGAAGAGGAACAACTGCGCGCGTTGCTCGGCTGGTTCCCGAGCGCGCTGGTCGTCACCGGCCGCCAGCACACGCCCGGCGCGCTGGCCTTGCTGCGCCAGGCCCAGTCGCGCGGCACGCCGGTGATCGAGATCTGGGACCACCACCCCGAGCCCGGCGCCGAGAGCTTCACCCAGATCGGCTTCGACCATGAACAGGTCGGCCGCGCGATGGCCGAGCATTTGATCGAGCGCGGCTACCGCGCGCTGGCCTATGTCGACAGCGGCGTGGCCGAAGATTTTCGCGCCCATGAGCGCGGTGACGGTTTCCTCGCCGCAGCCGAACGCCGCCGCGTGCCGGCCCGGCGCGTCACTGCACCGGCGGGCGAAGCCATTGAAGCCGGGCGCCACGCGCTGGCCGGTCTGCTCGACGCGCAGGGGCGCCCGAGCGTGCGCGCCGCCGCCTTCGCCAACGACCATCTGGGCTGCGGCGCGCTGTTCGAGGCCCGCGCCCGCGGGCTGACCGTGCCGCAAGACCTGGCGCTGCTGGGCTTCGGCGACTTCAGCCTCGGTCGCCAGCTTGAGCCGCCCCTGTCCACCGTGCACACCCCGCGTTTCGAGATCGGCCAGGCCGCCGCACGCGCGCTGTTGGAGTCGCTGCGAAGCGGCCATGCCGCGGCCGACGCGCGCCTGCCCTGGACCCTGCTGGCCCGTGGCAGCAGTTGACGCGACTGCGGCCGCCGCCACCGGCTTCGCGCTGGCGGCCACGCTGATCATCGCCATCGGTGCGCAGAACGCGTTTGTCCTGCGCCAGGGTCTCAAGCGCGAGCATGTCGGCCTGGTCGTCACGTTCTGCGCCCTGGCTGATGCGCTGTTGATGACGGCCGGCGTACTCGGTGCCGCGCGGGCCCTGACGGCAGCGCCGCAGCTCACGCTGCTGCTGGCTGCCGCCGGCGCCGTGTTCCTGGCGGCGTACGGCGTACGCGCCCTGGTGCGCGCCTGGCGACCTGGCGCGCTGGTGCCGGCCGCAGCGAACAAGGCGATGAAGTGGCAGGCGGCGCTGGCCCAGGCCGCTGCCTTCACCTTGCTCAACCCCCATGTGTACCTCGACACCGTGCTGCTGGTGGGCAGCGTCGGGGCACAGCAAGGCGCTGCAGTGCGTCCGGCCTTCGTGATCGGCGCCAGCGCGGCCAGCGTGCTCTGGTTCACCGCGCTGGGCTATGGCGCGCGCTGGCTGGCACCCTGGTTCGCGCGACCCATGGCCTGGCGCTGGTTGGACACCGTGATCGGCCTGACCATGCTGCTGCTGGCCGCGCTGCTGGCGCGCCATATGATGACTTGAACCACCACCGAAGCGCCTTCGGCGCCTCCCCCTCAAGGGGGCACGCCAGTGGACCGGCAAAGCCGGGGCCACGGCGTCCACTTGGTTCCATCAGTTCATGCCTCGAGGTCGCCGCTGCGGCGACGTGGGCAACTCAAAGCGTCAACTGACGGCCTTGGCGCGGCTCGATTGCAGCAGCACGTCGTGCAGACGCTGCGCATCGATCGGTTTGGTCAGGAAGTCGTTCATGCCGCAGGCCAGGGCCTCCTCGCGCTCGGAAGTCAACGCCGCGGCGGTCAGGGCGATGATCGGCAACTCAGTGGCGGCGTGCCTCCGGCGCAGCGCGCGGGTGGCCTCGTAGCCGCCCATCACCGGCATCTGCACGTCCATCAGCACCAGGGCGAACGGCGTGCCGGCGTCGGCCTGGGCGTCGACCGCAGCCACCGCCTGGGCGCCGTCGCCGGCCTGGCTCACCAAGACGCCCCATTGCTCCAGCAACGCCGTGGCGATCAGCATATTGACGGCGTTGTCCTCGGCGATCAGCACGCGCAGCCCCGCCAGCGCGTCGGTCGACTCAGGCAGCGCGGCCAGGACCGACTGCGGATCGGACTCGCCACTGGCCGGCAGCGGCAGTTCAGCCCAGAAACAGCAGCCCTTGCCGGCCGCGCTGATCACGCCGACTTCGCCGTCCATCAGTCTGGCCAGCTCGCGACAGATCGACAGCCCCAGGCCCGTGCCGCCAAAGCGCCGGGTGGTCGAATCATCCGCCTGGGTGAACGGCGTGAACAGGCGCGCCTGCACCGCAGGATCGATACCCGGGCCCGTGTCGTGCACCTCGAAACGCAGCCACGATGCATCGAGCGGACGGACCTCGATGCGCACACTCCCTTCAGCGGTGAACTTGAGCGCGTTGCTGAGGAAATTGGAGAGCACCTGACGCAGACGCGCCGAGTCGCCGCTCACCCGGCGAGGTACACCCGGGCGCACCACCATCTCCAGCGCCAACGCGCGCGCATCGGCCAGCGCGGCATAGCCTTGCTCGATGGACTCGAGCAGCACATGCAGGTCGAACTCGGCTGTCTCCAGGCTCAACTTGCCGGCCTCGATCTTGGACAGGTCCAGGATGTCGCTGATCACGCCCGACAGGGCCTGTGCGCTGTCGTCGATCTGCTGCAGGTAGCGGTCGCGCCGCACCGCGTCCAGGCCGGGCTGGCGCGCCATGCGTGCCAGCCCGACCAGGCCATTGAGCGGGGTGCGGATCTCGTGGCTGGTATTGGCCAGGAACGCGCTCTTGGCCCGGTTGGCGGCCTCGGCGTCGTCGCGCGCGCGCGCCAGCGTGCGCTCGTCGGCGCGGCGTTCGGTCACGTCTTCGGCGATCCAGATCGTGGCGCCCTGGCCGGGTTGCGCGGGATCGACCGCGCGGCCCAGCAGGCGGCACAGGAAGGTGCTGCCATCGCGCCGCGCCATGATGCGCTCGGCCTCGACGGGTTCGCCGCGGGCCAGGGCGGGGCCAATTTCGCCGCCCAGCTCGGCATAGGCCGCCTCGCTGGGCCAGACCACCGCACCGGGCTGGCCGAGCAGGGTGCCGGGCGGCCAGCCGAACATCTGCTCGAACTTCGGGTTGGCCAGCTGGAAGGTTCGATCGCGCGTCACCGCAATGCCGATCGATGCGTTCTCGAGGATGGCATCGCGTTCGAGCCGCTCGCGCTCGATGGCGGTCACGTCGCGGCCGTTGGTGACGAGGTAGTCGCGCCCTTCGAGCGTGAAGCGGGCGGCCGAGACACGCAGCGAGTAGGCGCCTCCGGCGCGATTGACGAAGTCCAATCGAAGGTTGCGCACCTCGCCGCGTTCGGTGACTTCGCGGACGAAATTTTCGCGTACCTCAGCGTTGGGCCAGACACCAAGCTCGAGCGCCGTGTGGCCGATGATTTCGTCGACCGCCCAGCCGCTGAGGCGGGCGAAGGCATCGTTGACCATCACATACCGCCCGGTGGCCAGGTCGGTCAGCGTGATCGAGTCGGGGCTGGTCGCCACCAGGTGCGTCATCAGGGCCTCGGAGCGCGCCCGTGCCGCCTCGGACTGCAGCCGCGCTGTGTCGTCTTGGTAGATCGACAGGATCGCCGGCCCGCCGTCGGCATCGACCTTGACGCTGGTGACCTGGGCCACGATGCGTCGGCCGCGCGATGTGTGCAGCACGAACTGACGCGCCGGCGTCGCCTCGCCGATCGGCAAATTGTGCAGGGTCTGCCCACGCTCGGCGGCGGTCCGGCGCGACCCGTCGTCGTCGTCGTAGAAGTCGAGCAAGTTGCGACCGATCAGCATCGCCGCGTCGCCGACATCGAGTAGGGCCAGCGCCGCAGCGTTGGCGTCGAGCACCTGCACATCGCGGTGCAATACCAGCGCCGACGGCGAGCGCGCAAACAGTTCGCGGTAACGTGCTTCGGTGGCTGCGCGCGCCAGATCGGCCTGCCTGTCTGCCGTGATGTCGCGGCCCACGCCCCAGTAGCCGATGAACACGCCGCGCTCGTCGAAGCGCGGCCGCCCGCTCGCCGCCAGCCACCTCACCTCGCCCTTGCGGCTCACCTGCTTGAGCACCAGGCCGGAGAACGGCTGGCGCGACTCCAGGTCGGCGCGGTGCGCATCCATCGCCGCGGCATCCACGCCAAAGCCTTCGATCTCCCACGGCGTCTTGCCCAGGCGGCGCCCTGCTTGCGATGCTGCGCCGCCGGCAGATTGCGACATGCGCGTGAAGCGAAACTGCGCGTCCATCTCCCAGTACCAGTCGGCCGCGACGGCGAGCAGTCCGGCAAAGCGCTGCTCGCGCAGGCGCGCGCGCGACCGGGCGCGATTCACTGCACGCGACAGCACCAGACCAATCGCCACACCCGTGGCCAGCAGCATCAAGTGCGTGATCACGCGCAACGCCAGCGGCGGGTGGGAGAACGTCGGTACGGATAACGCCCAGCCAGGGAGCTGCACCGCGGCCAGGCCCAGCACCAGCAGCGCGCTCGCGCCCGCCAGCCAGAACGCACTGCGCGGGCCGACCAACACCGACACGATGCAAACCTGCAGCGACAGGAAGCCCAACGCGGTGGAATTGACACCGTAGCCCAGAACCATCGCGCTGATCGCCACCGCAATGCACACGCCCAGCGCCGCCACCAGCACGGCCGCGCCGCGGCTCAGCCCGCAACGGTGGCGGCGATTCAGCAGCATGGCGGCAGCGCACAAGGTGGCGCAGATGCCGCCGATCCAGGCCATTTGCCAGAGCGGGACAGGAACCGCGGCGTAGAACAACGCGCCGCCGCCGCTGACGGCCGCCACGGTCAGCAAGTACTGCCGCGCCAGGCTGTCGGCGAAACTGTTTTCGCGTTCCGGCTCGCTTGCAACCGTGCCTTGGAGGTTGGTGGCCGGCATTGGCGGCCTCAGTCCCTTGCGCGGCGCGCCGCGGCCAACACATCGCGCGCGCTGCGCGCGGCCTGGCGCGCCGCCTCGGCGAAATCTGGTCCGCTGCCGGCGTAGAGCAGCGCACGCGACGAACTGACGATGATCGGGCCGTCGCGCCGCCACGCGGCGGCTACCGTCGCCTCGGCATCGCCGCCCTGGGCGCCGATGCCCGGGATCAGGAGCGGCAGCGTGGGCGCGAGTTCGCGCACCCGCGCCAGCTCGGCCGGGAACGTCGCGCCCACCACCAGCCCGAGCCGGCCGCTTTGGTTCCACGGGCCGGCCGCCAGCTTGGCGATGTATTCATACAGGCGCTCACCCGAGGCCAGTGGCTGGCTCTGCAGATCGCCGCCACCGGGGTTGGAGGTGCGACACAGCAGGATCAGGCCGCGTCCGTCATAGCTCAGGTAGGGCTCGATCGAGTCGAATCCCATGTACGGCGACAGCGTCACTGCGTCGGCCTGGTAGCGCACAAACGCCTCGCGCGCGTACTGCGCCGCGGTGCTGCCTATATCGCCGCGCTTGGCGTCGAGGATCACCGGCACCTCGGGCGCGACGCGGCGCAGGTGGGCCATCAGGCGTTCGAGCTGGTCTTCGGCGCGGTGGGCGGCAAAGTAGGCGATCTGCGGCTTGTAGGCGCAGACCAGATCCTTGGTCGCGTCGACTATTGCGCAGCAGAAGTCGAAGATGCGGGCCGCGTCGCCGCGCCAGGGCTCGGGAAATCGATCGGGCTCGGGATCCAGACCGACGCAAAGCAGCGAATCGCGCCGCTGCTGCGCCGCGAGCAAATCCTGAATGAACGACATGGCCGATTCTAGGGAAGCGGCGCGGGGCCCCAGGTCAGGGTTATCCGTCGCGCCCGCTACCTGCAGCCAGTTTCGTGGCCAATGACACGGCCAGTCCCGTGTAATTGGCCGGTGTCATCGCCTTCAGCCGCTCGCGCTCGGCAGGCGGGACTTCGCCCAGAGAGTCGATGAAGGTGGCCAGTGCCTGCTGCGTGATGACCTTGCCGCGCGTCAGGTCCTTCAGCCGCTCGTAGGGGTTGGCCGCGCCGTAGCGGCGCATCACGGTCTGGATCGGCTCGGCTAGCACTTCCCAGGCGGCGTTGAGGTCGGCGCACAGCGCGGCCTGGTTGACTTCGAGCTTGCCCATCCCGCGCGCCAGGCTGTCGCAGCCGAGCAGGGAGTAACCCAGCGCCACGCCCATGTTGCGCAGCACGGTCGAGTCGGTCAGGTCGCGCTGCCAGCGGCTCACCGGCAGCTTGTGCGACATGTGCGTGAGCACCGCATTGGCCAGGCCCAGGTTGCCTTCGGCGTTCTCGAAGTCGATCGGATTGACCTTGTGCGGCATGGTCGAGCTGCCGATCTCGCCGGCCACGGCGCGCTGCTTGAAGTAACCCAGCGAGATGTAGCCCCAGGCGTCGCGCGACCAGTCGACGAGGATCGTGTTGGCGCGCGCCACGGCGTCGAACAGTTCGGCGATCCAGTCGTGCGGCTCGATCTGCGTCGTGGCCGGATTGAAGGCCAGGCCCAGGCCCTGCTCGACGACGCGGCGCGAAAA
>JANOPR010000194.1:0-4356 GCA_031421955.1 Burkholderiales bacterium | reverse complement strand
CGCAGCGGAACGTTCTACGCCAGCCACAACGACCACCTGGGGCGGTCCGAGGTGATGAGCAATGCCGCTGGCGCGGTGGTCTGGCGGGCCAGCAATGCGGCGTTTGACCGCAGCGTGGCGGTGGATACGATAGGCGGCATGAACGTGGGCCTGCCCGGACAGTATTTGGATGCCGAGAGCGGGCTGTACTACAACTGGCATCGGTACTACGACCCGAGCGTGGGGCGCTATACCCAGTCCGACCCCATCGGGCTGGCGGGAGGGATCAATACCTACGCATATGTGGGAGGGAATCCGATCTCAAGGATTGACCCAAATGGGCTCGCCGGAATTAGCTTTGGCGTTTGCACTGCACTGAATGTTGGCAAGCAGTTGAACGACATGCGATCTGCCGTCCAGTCGCTCACCGAGGGAACCCAAATGACGCGCGATCTGCTTGGGCGCGTCAACAAAGAGATGGCGTCGTGTCCAAAGGAAGACACGAAGCGGATGGGCGAACTGGAGGGAATCAGAAAGAACTTGGCCGCCCAGTTGGCGAAGTCAACCGCCGCGCTGAACGACGTTGGTAACTTTGCATGGCAGCAGGTTGGTGATGGCCTAATTTGGGAGGGGCTTTGCGGTATCGCGGCTCTCCCGATATTCCCGTGAATGAGCCATTGAAATGTTGAAGGAACATGGGCGAATGCCGCCGCTCGCAGTCGTGTTGCTGGGCATCATTTGCGCGATTGGTGTGATCTTGTCCGGTCAGCGGTACTTCCTGCTTCAGGCCGTTGAAGATGCACTCAAAACGCAGAGGGCGCTGGACGAGTCATTTTTAGTGGCAGTCAATGCCGGCGCTGTTGGGCCGAAGGCGTCGCAGAGCGGATTCGCAAAAGCTGTTGCGGTACACCTGGAACAAACTGCTGACGTCCGCCGAACCGTGTCTCAGTTGAACGTCAATATCGAAACCAGCGAGATGCTGAGCGCGAGCCTTTGGGCGGCGGCACTTGCGATTCTTGGCTTCTTGACCATCAGGAAACGAGAAGCGTCAGCCCCTTCGTCGTAGGGAGGCGAGCAAAGTAGCCGCTATCCCTTGTTCTTCGCCGAAGTCTTCTTCCCCTTTTCCTCAGGCGTGACGAACCCGATCGGCCGCTTGGGTGGATCGGGCGGCGTCATGAGTTCGCGCAGGGCGTCGAAGACCTGCTTGAGCTGGGCGCGGGTGTTGCGGCTCAAAGTGTCGTGGCTCATAGCCAGCGCCTCGGTCTTCTGCTCCAACTCGTCGAGCCGCTTGGCCAGCTCACCGTGCGTGGCGGCCAGCTCGCGCAGCTTCACGAAGGCGCGCACCACATACACCGAGACTTCGACCGCACGCGGGCTGTTGAGGATGGTGGCGGCCATCAGCGCGCCATGCTCGGTGAACACCCGCGGCGCATAGCGCCGGCCGCCGCGTCCTGGGGGCTGGTCGTTTGAGGTCGCAAATTGCGACCTCAAAGCGCCGAACTCCTCGTCGGTGAGGGTGAACATGAAATCGGCCGGGAACTTGGCCAGGTTGCGCTTGACGGCCTCGTTGAAACGCTTGGTCTCCACGCCGTAGAGCGCGGCCAGGTCGGCGTCCACGATCACCCGCTGGCCGCGCACCGTGGCGATGCGCAGCGTGATCGCCTCGGGCGCCAGGGTCTGCAGCGCCGTCACCCTGCGACCCCTTGGCCGAGCACGTTGCGCGGCATGTCGCTGACGAACTGCTGGCGGCTGCGCGGCAGCCTGGAAATCGCCTCGATGTGCTGCTGCCACTGCGGCACCGGCCCGCGCTTGCTGCCGCTGGCCCGTGCCGCCTTGGCCTGCGAGCCGAAGAGTTCATCGAGCGAGACCGCCAGCGTGTCGGCCACCACCGGCAGCGTGGACACGGGGATGCGCCGGCTGCCGGCCTCGTAGCCTTGCACGGTCTGCTGGGCCACGCCCAACACCTCAGCCAGTTGGGCCTGGGTCAGGTTGCGCGCCTTGCGCAGCTGGGCGATTGGTGTCAATGACCGCCCGCACGCTGCCTGCGCTGCGCGCGTGCGGCCTTCACTTCAGCATTGATCTCTTCCATCGACATCGGCTCGACGCCGGCCGCTGCCACGCGATCAGCGATCGAGAGCAGCGAGTCCGCCGCCGCTTTGCGCCGGAGTGCATCGGTGAGCAGCCGGTCCAGAGCCTGCGGCGTCAACAACCCCGCATCGCGCGCGGCCTGCGCCGTGGCATCGGGCAACTCGATCTGAATCGTCGTCATGGTCAAGCCTCCTGTGCGTTGACGCGCTGCTTGAGCTGCTCTGGATCAATGAAGGTGTCGAGCAACTGAGTGATCTGGCGCTTGACCTTGCGCGGCTGCGCCATGCCGACCAACCCATCGGCGCCCACAACCGCGCCTACAGCCTCAACTGGGGCAACGATACCACCGGCCCACAGGACGGACCGGAAGCGGTGTCGACTCAATAATCCAGCCACTCGATCGGCTTGACGATCGGCGCGCCGCGCGCGCGCTCGATGGTGCGCTGGATGACGACCAGGTTGTTGTCGAAGGAGCCATGCTGGGCCTGTTCGGTCTTGCCTTTCTTGTTCACCAGAATGCTCGACGTGGGCACGGGCACCACCGTGCCCTTGAATTGCGCCTGCCACTGCTGCACCGAGGGCAGTTTGGCCTCGGCCCATTGATCGCTGTCGTGCTCGAAGCCGGCCACCACGGCGCGCTCCAGCCCCAGCAGCGGCATCTTGTGTTCTTCGTCCAGGGCGCGGCTGACAAGGTAGAGCAGCGACTTGCCGTACAGGTGCAGGCCCTTGGCGCCGGCCAGGAAGTCGTCTTTCTCCTCGCGGTCCTTCAGGCAGTGCAGCTCGATCTGGCGGCTGGGCAGGATCGCCTTGGCCGCGCCGAGGTAGGTGTCGAGCGCAAAGGGCAGCGAGCAGGCCGCCGCATACAGCGTGCAAGTCGCCACCGCTATCGGCGCGCCGCCGCCGGGCGGCGCCGCCAATTGCGTAAGCAGGTGGCCGAGCAGGATCGCCCCGGCCGAGTGGCCGACCAGGTGCACGGACAGACCCCGCGTGCGCATCGCGTTGCGCAGTTCGGCCAGCGACTGCGCCAGCAGCGCCAGGCCATGGCCGGCCAGGGCGCCGCGCTGCGCGTTCTCGCGCATCTCGGACCACACGCCCTTGAGCACGACGCGGGCGAATTCCTCGACACGGCGGTCGCGGGCTTCGGCAAGTTCATCGAGGAAGCCCGCCGCGCGCATTTCGTCGGGTGTCGAGACACCGAAGAAGGAGCGGAACTTGTCCTCCAGGATCGACATCAGGGTTTCCAGCGGCCCGGTGCGCCAGGCGATGAACAGGGGGTAGATGCCGTTGGCCTCGAAGTACGGCGCCAGCACGCGAATCCGGTCGATCGCCTCGGCCTCGCTGTTCAGGCCGCCATGCGCGTAGATCACGAGCCTGGGCTGGGCCTGGCCTGCGAACCAGGCCTTGGGCCGGGTGAAGGCGATCTCGCGCACCAGCTTGGCAGCGTCGCCGCCGAGTCCCGCGGTGATGTCGGTGATGCACAGCTTGCCGTCGTTGCCCGTGACCAGCGTGTGGCTGTAAGCCTGGGCCGTGGTCCAGGGCTGGTAGGGCTTGTGGTCGAACTCGCGGTCGATCGGCCAGGGGTCGTCGGGCGGGTTGTCGGGGTTGCGCGGGCTGAAGTCGAAGAAGCCCAGTGAGCGGCCGCTGCGCGAGGGCCAGCGCAGCGCCTCGATGCGCTGGCGCTGGCGCGCCGCTGCTTGCGGCACGCCCAGCGCCACGGCCCAGGCGTCGGTGCCATAGGCCACCCAGTCGGCATACGGAAGCACGGCAAAGCCCCCCGCGCCCCACCCCGGGCCCCAGGAGTTCTGGACCACGAAGCCGCGCTCGTTGTAGCCGACCAGGGCGAAGGCATGGCCGCCCGTCTTGCGCGGGTCGGCGGGCGGCGGGATCAACGGCAGCTTGGCGTGCGCGCGCGGCGTCTGGTTGACTTCGGGCACGTTGTCCCAGCCGTCGTGCACCCGCGCCGACACATACACCGCGCCGATCTGCTGAATCGCGGCCTGCATGTCGACCACCGACTTGCGGTTCAGGCGGTAGTACACCCCCAGCGGCCGCGTGACGGCATCGACGTCCCAGCCCTCGTCGGGCTTGAGCAGGCGCACATCGCCGTCCTTGCCGCGGTAGCGCCACAGCGTGTCGGCGCACACGCCATGCTTGTGCCAGCCCTTGAGCGCGCCGCGGCACGTCGAGCCTTCGTAGCTGTCGCCCTGCCACTCGTAGTAGCGGCGCGCCAGCTCGTAGAGCATGCGCGGGCTGAACTGCCTGAACGCCTGGGCGCTGCCCATGCTCAGG
>JANOPR010000193.1:0-3394 GCA_031421955.1 Burkholderiales bacterium | reverse complement strand
CGCCAAGCGACCGCCGCGGATCCGGCTTCGCCGGTCCGCTGGCGGTGCCCCCTTGAGGGGGAGCGCCGAAGGCGCAACGGGGGTGGTTCATCAATTCCCCAGGTAGGCATCGAGCACCTGCTTGTTGGCGCGGATCTCGGCGGGCGTGCCCACGGCCATCACGCGGCCTTCGACCATCACCAGGATGCGGTGGCACAGGTCCATCACGAAGTCCATGTTGTGCTCGATGACGACGAACGAGCTCGCCTTGCCATCGGGTCGTTGCTTGCGGTTCAATTCCTTGAGCAGCGTGCTGATGCCCCCGACCAGGCTCGGGTTGACGCCGGCACAGGGTTCGTCGAGCAGCACCAGGTCGGGCTCGCTCATGAAGGCCATCTCGATGTCGACCAGCTTTTGCTGGCCGTAGCTCAGCGACGCTGCCGGCAGGTGGGCCACATGGCCGATGCGGAACTGCTCGATCAGCGCATCGGCCTTGGCGCCCAGGCCCGAATCTCCCGGCGCAAACATGCGGCTCCACATCGAGCCCTGGTGCTCCTGTGCGGCAACCAGCAGGTTGTCGCGCACGCTCATCTTGCCGAACACCTGCAGGGTCTGGAAGGTGCGGCCGACGCCCTTCTGGTTGAGCTGCTGCGGCGACAGTGTGGTGATGTCGTGGCCGTTGAGCTCGATCCTGCCGGCGTCGGGCTCGATCTGTCCGAGCACGCTGTTGAACATCGTCGTCTTGCCCGAGCCGTTGGGCCCGATGACGCCGAAGATCTCACCCGGCATGACCTCGAAGGACACGCCATCGACGGCCTGGATCGCGCCGTAGGCCTTCTTCAGGCCGCTGACCTTGAGCAGGGGGGCGCTCACGATGGAGATCCGATCTTGGCCGCGGCGGCCTTGCGGGCGGCCGAGGCTTCCTTGGCTTGTCGCCGGGCCTTGAGTCGATCGGGAATACTGAGCAGGCCATCGGGCAGCCACAGCATCAGCAGCACGACGGCCGTGCCGAACGCAAACAGGTACCAGGCCTGGGCGAAGCGCAACCACTCAGGCAGCAGCACGCCAACGGCCGAGCCGAGCAAGGGCCCGAAGAAGTAGCCGGCGCCACCGACGACGACCATCAGGTACATCATGATCGACGCGCCCACCGTGAACGGCGCCGGGTCGATGAACTCGACCAGCGGCGCGAACAATGCGCCGGCGATGCCCGCATAGACCGCTCCGATCGCGAACGACAGCAGGGTGTAGGCCTGGATGTTGACGCCCAGGCTCTCGGCACGGATCGGGTTGTCGCGCAGCGCCGTAAAGGCCTTGCCCCACGGCGAGGACAACAGTTTCCAGAGCAGCGCACCGAGCAGGATCGTCGCGCCCAGGATGAAGTAGTAGTACGCCAGCGAGCCGTTCAGGTCGATGCCGAGCAGGCTCGGCCGCGCGATGTTGTTGATGCCGAAGGTGCCGCCGGTGAGCCACTCCTCGTTGCGCATCACCAGCCACACCGCGGTATTGAAGCCCAGCGTGGCGAAGGCCAGGTAGATGGTCTGCACGCGCAATGCCGGGAATCCCAGGGCCAGGCCGATGACGAAGCAGCCGAGCATGGCCAGCGGCAGGCCGAGCCAGAAGCTGATGCCCGCCTTGAGCAGGATCGCCACCGTGTAGGCGCCGATGCCGAAAAACGCCGCATGGCCGAGCGATTTCTGGCCCGCATAACCGATGGTCAGATTCAACCCCATCGTGGCGATGACGAAGACCAACCAGTAGCTGAACAGATAGATGCCGTAGTTCTTCAGGAACGGCGGCACGAACAGGAGCAGCGCCAGGACCAGCACACCAACGATGAGGGGGGTCCTTTTCATCAGACTTTCCTCTCGACTTTCTTGCCCAGCAGGCCCTGGGGCTTGAACATGATCACGGCCATGAAAAGGACCAGCGCAACGGCGTCCTTGTAGGCCGACGAGATGTAGGCCGCGGCCAGGTTCTCGCCGACGCCGACGATGACGCCGCCGAGCAGTGCGCCGCGGCTGTTGTTGAAGCCGCCGATGATCGCGGCGAAGAAGGCCTTGGTGCCCAGCGATGCGCCCATGTCGAACTTGGCCAGATAGGTCGGCGTCACCAGCAATGCGGCGGCGCAGGCCAGCACCGCGTTGATGGCGAAGGTGTAGAAGATCATCCGCGGCACGTTGATGCCGAGCACGGTGGCGCTCTCGGTGTTCTGCGCCACGGCCTGCATGGCGCGGCCGGTGACGGTCCTGGCCAGGAAGGCCTGGGTGCCGAGCACCAGCGCCAGCGCGAACACCAGGGTGACGATGTCGGACAGCGACACCGTGATACCGAAGACATCGAACAGCCGGCTCGGAAACAGGGCCGGGAAGGGGTGGGCCTCGGCACTGTAGCCGGCACGGATGCCGTTGCTCGCGGCGATCGACAGACCGATCGTCGCCACCACGATGGGCATCAGACCGAACTTGAGCAGCGGGTCGGCAATGCCGCGCTTGAAGGCCCAGCCAAGAACGAACACAGCGACCACGCAGGTCAACGCGAACGCGATCGGCAGCGGCGCGCCCAGCGAGATGAACGCCAGCATCATGAATGCCGGCAGCATCACGAACTCGCCCTGGGCAAAGTTGATCGTGCCCGAGGCCTGCCACAGCAGGGTGAATCCCAGCGCCGCCAGCGCGTAGATGCTGCCGGTGGCGACGCCGGAGAAGACGAGGAGGAAGAAGTCGGTCATCAGGCAACCTCCATGCTTCGCACTTCGGTATTCGCCTTGGGGCGGCCCGGCGTGCTCATGCGTCGAACTTTGCAGGTGAATCGTTCATGTCATTCCATGCGCAGCGTCGCAGCCAGACAGGCTCAAACCTGGCCGCTGAAGCCGAACAGCCGGCGTGGCGTGTCCCACAGCAGGCGGCGCCGGTCTGCCGCGTCAGGAAACCAGCGCTCGACGAGTTTGAGCAACGGGCCGTAGTCCAGGCGCTGGGGGGCTTTCAGGAATGGCCAGTCCGAGGCCCACAGGCAGGCGTCCAGGGTGAAGGCGTCGACCAGCCTGCGCACGAAGGGCTCGGCATCGCGATGCGGCGCAGGCTCAGCCGAGAACTTCTGAAAGCCCGAGAGCTTGACCGCGGCGCGGCCGGTGCGCGCCAGGCCCAGCAAAGCCTGGAAGCCCGATTGCGCCAGGCCTGCCGACGGCGTGGGCCGACCGCAGTGGTCGATCAGGATGCGCGCACCGGCGGCCTGCAACTGCGGGGCCAAAGCCAGCAGCTGATCGTGCTCAACCTGCACCTGAACAAACATGTCAAGCTCGGCGAGCAGGCGCAGCAGCGGCGCGACGTCTGCGTAGTACGCCACGCCGTTGACGGTGGGGTTGAAGGCCACGCCGATCACTCCGCCCGCTTTCAGGCGCTCGAGTTCAACACGG
>JANOPR010000192.1:0-1990 GCA_031421955.1 Burkholderiales bacterium | reverse complement strand
GCAGGGGGTGCAGGACAAGCAGGTCATGAGCGATGCCTCGCGATCGATCGAGTTGCACCGTATCACCGGCGGTGTGCACAGCGACAGCTTTCTGATGGTCTACCTGCCCAAGGAGAAACTGTTGATCCAGACGGATGCCTTCACGCCGGGCGCGCCCAACTCGCCGCCACCGTTCGCGGCGAATCCGAACCACCTGAACCTGATCGACAACATCGAGCGCCTGAAGCTGCAGGTCGAGCGCCTGCTGCCGCTGCACGGGCGCGTGGTGCCGGTCGGTGACTTGTACGCCGCGGCGGGCAAGGCGGCGCCGGCGCGCAGAATCGCGCCGCGGCTGATGGCAATCAGCGCCCGCGCGGGCCCTAATTCGCCTGCATGTCGGCCTGATACCGCGCCTTGTTTTCCGCGTTCGGCGGGTACAGGCCGGGCAGGGCCACGCCCTGTTCGACCTGGCCCATGATCCAGGCCTCCAGGCGCTCCTGTTCGGGCGCCTGCACGAGCATTTCGTCGAGCAGGTTGGCGGGGATCAGCACGGCGCCGTCGTCGTCGACGACCACCACGTCGCCGGGGAACACCGCCACGCCGCCGCAGCCGATGGGCTGCTGCCAGGCCACGAACGTCAGGCCGGCCACCGAGGGCGGCGCAGCCACGCCGCTGCACCAGACCGGCAGGCCGGTGCCGAGCACGCCGGCGATGTCGCGCACCACGCCGTCGCTCACGAGCGCGGCCACGCCGCGCCGGGCCATGCGCGCGCACAGGATGTCGCCGAAGATGCCGGCGTCCTGCACGCCCATCGCATCGACCACGGCAATGCAGCCGGCGGGCATGTCTTCGATTGCCGCCCGCGTGGAGATCGGCGAGGACCACGACTCGGGCGTGGCCAGGTCTTCGCGGGCCGGCACGAAGCGCAGCGTGAACGCGCGGCCCACCAGGCGCGGCTGTCCTGGTTTCAGCGGCCGGGTGCCGCGCAGCCAGACGTTGCGCAGGCCCTTCTTCAGCAGCAACGTGGTCAGCGTGGCGGTCGTGACCTTCGACAGAATCTCGATCGCCTTGGCGTCGAGTTGCATGGGGATGGTTGCGGTCATGTGCGTATTTCCAGAATCGATCTGTTGAATTCAGGCGATCTGCGCCAGGCGCCGGGATTGCCGCGCGGTCAGCAGCGCGATCTCAGTGATGTCGGCCGCCGAGAGCTTGGGTCCGGGCTTGCGGATCGCGCTCGAGGCGATCACGCCGCGCTCGGCCAGGATGTGCTTGCGCACCGCCAGGCCGATGCCGGGCTGCTGCTCGTAGCGGGCCAGCGGCAGGTAGGCGTCGAAGAGGTCATGTGCCTTGTCGACCTGGCCGGCGGCGTGCGCCCGGCACACGTCGACCATCATCTCGGGGTAGGCAAAGCCGGTCATGGCGCCGTCGGCGCCGCGGCTGAGTTCTTCGGGCAGGAACAGGCCGCCGCCGTTGCCTGTGAGGATCGAGACCCGGCGGAGCTCGCCGCGCGCGCTGGCCGCGCGCAGCGCCGAGAGCTTGGCCAGACCGGGGCAATCTTCGTGCTTGAGCATCACGCAGCCGGGCGCGGCGCGCAGGATGCGTTGGATCACCGCGGCCGACATCTGCACGCCGGTGGACACCGGGTGGTCCTGCAAGACCCAGGGCACAGCGGGCCCGACGGTCTCCTGGACCATCTCGAAATAGGCCACGATCTGGTCATCGGTGCGCACGGTAGGCGGCGGCGCCACCATCACGCCGGCGGCGCCGAGTTCCATCACGCTTGCGGTGAGTTCGCGCATCGGCGCGAAACCCGGCGCCGAGGCGCCGACGACCACCGGCACGCGGCCGGCCACGCGCGCCAGCACGCGCTCGACGAACTGCGTCGACTCTGCCGCGGTGAGCTTGGTCGCCTCGCCCATGATGCCCAGCACGGTGAGACCCGTGACGCCCGCGTCCAGGCAGAAATCCACCATGCGATCGGTGCTGTCCAGGTCCAGCGCGCCGCTGTCGG
>JANOPR010000191.1:0-16926 GCA_031421955.1 Burkholderiales bacterium | reverse complement strand
CATCAAGCCGTACATCATCCCCAAGACATCGCGCGCCTTGGCCGAGGGCGAGTACCTGCAGACGCCGCATCAGCTCGAGGCCTTCGAGCAGTACAGCTCGTGCATCAACTGCATGCTCTGTTACTCAGCCTGCCCGCAGTTCGGCCTGGACCCCGACTTCACCGGGCCCGGCGTGCTGGCGCTGCTGCACCGCTACAACGCCGATTCGCGCGACGGCGGCCAGGCCGAGCGCGCGCAAGTGATGAACGCCGAGCAAGGCGTGTGGAGCTGTACCGCGGTGGGCTATTGCTCCGAGGTCTGCCCCAAAGGCGTCGACCCGGCCAACGCGGTGAATCAGAACAAGGTCAACAGCGCAAAGGACTACTTCCTGCGCTTCCTCTCGCCGCACAGAGGCAAGGCATGAGCCGCCCAGTCATCACGCGCAAGCCCTACGTGCGGCCGATGCAGGGTTGGTGGCGGCGCGATCCGTTCTTCATGCGCTACATGGTGCGCGAAGCCACCGCGCTGGCCGTGCTCGCGTACGCGATCGTGCTGACGGTCGGCGTCGTGCGCCTGGCGCAGGGCGAGGCGGCCTGGAACGGCTGGCTGGCCGCGCTGCGCACACCGGCCTCGCTGCTGCTGCACGCGGTGCTGCTGATCGCGATGGGGGTCCACGCCAGGAGCTGGTTCGAGATCATGCCCAAGACGATGCCGATGATCTACATCGGTGGCAGGCGCCTGGCCGCACGCACGATCACGCTGGCCGGATGGGCGGCGACGCTGTTTGCCTCGGCCCTGTTGCTCGCCCTGGCGGCGTGGTGGTGGCCATGAAGCGCTCCCACGCACCGGTCTTCTGGCTGTTGTTCGGCGCCGGCGGCATGCTCTCGGCGCTGCTGGGCGCGATGCTGGTCTTCATCACCGGCATCGCCGTGCCGCTGGGCTGGCCGCTGCCCGCCGATCTGCTGTCCTATCCGCGCATCGCAGCGTTCGCGCAGCACGGCGTCGGCAAGGGCTTCCTGTGGGTCGTGATCTCGCTGTTCGCGTGGCATGCGGTGCACCGCATCTTCCACAGTCTGCATGACCTGGGTGTGCACACTGGCGCATTGGCCAAGGCCGTCTGCTACGGCTCGGCCCTGCTGATCACGGTGGTCGCAGCGGCCAGCCTGCTGAGCCTGGGCTTCTGAGCGCTGGCGCGGCCGATCAAAGCCCGAGCGCCGCCATCTGTTTGTCGGGGTAGCGGTTGCCCGCCGTGGCGTTGAGCGCAAAGGCTTGCGACAGCGACTCAACCTCGGCGTTCGTCAACGCCACGTCGAGTGCGGCGCAGTTCTGCTCGAGCCACTGGCGACGCTTGGTGCCGGGGATCGGCACGATGTCGGGCCCGCGCGCCAGCAGCCAGGCCAGCGCCACCTGCGCCGGCGTGCAGCCCTTGGCCGCCGCCAGCTGTTCGAGCGGCGCGAGCAAGCCGGTGTTCCTGGCCAGGTTCTCGGCGCTGAATCTCGGATGGTCGCGCCGGCGGTCCTTAAGGCCAAGCGCATCGAGCGACTTCAGCGTGGCCGTGAGGAAGCCGCGGCCCAGCGGCGAGTAGGCCAAGAAGCCGACGCCGAGCTCGCGGCAAGCGGGCAGGATCTCGCTCTCGACGTCGCGGCTCCACAGCGAGTACTCCGTCTCCAGCGTCGCGATCGGGTGCACCCGGTGGGCCCGGCGCAGGGTCTGCGCGCCGGCTTCGGAGAGCAGCTGGTAGCGCACCTTGCCCTGCTCGACCAGCCGCTTCATCGCGCCCACGGTGTCCTCGATCGGCACGGCCTTGTCCATGCGGTGCAGGCCATAGAGGTCGATCACGTCCACACCCAGGTTCTTCAGGCTCTTCTCGCAGGCCTGCACCACATGATCGGGGTGCCCACCGGTCAGCGCCGGGGCCGCGCCGGCGCCATCGCGCGCCGCCAGCGCCAGGTTGCCGAACTTGGTGCAGATCAGCACCTGGTGGCGGCGGCCCTTGATCGCCTTGGCGACCAACTGTTCGTTGACGCCGTTGCCGTAGGCGTCGGAGGTCGCCAGCAGGTTGACGCCGAGGTCGATCGCGCGCTGGATCGTGGCGATCGACTCCTCATCGTCGGGCTCGCCGTAGCTGATGCTCATGCCCATGCAGCCCAGGCCCAGCGCCCCGACCTGCGGCCCGTGGCGACCCAATTTGCGTTGTTGCATTGCGTACCTCCGCCGGCTGACCGCCTCAGCGGTCGAATTCGAGAATGTCCAAGCCCTGGTTGCGGTCCAGAAGATAGATCAAACCGCGCGCATCGACATCGACATCGTTGGACTGCGGGCTCGCCTGGCCGGCACTGGGCTCGGGGATGAAGTGCCCGACTTCCCTGGGCTGGGTCGGATCGGCGATGTCGATGATCCTCAGGCCACCGCTGAACCAGCTGGCGTAGACCAGGGTGTCGACCATGCGTTCCGCGGGCTGGTGGGCGCCGAAGCGTCCCACGCGGCTCCAGGGCGAGTCGAGCTCGCTGACATGGAACATCGAGATCGGCTTGATGTCGGCCGGGTCGCCGACATCGAACAGCCACATCCCCGCGTGCAGCCGCCCGGCCACATGGTCGTGTTCTTCGTCGAACACCACCGCCACCTCGCGCCCCGCCACCTTGAACGGCACCTTGAGCACCGTGTGCGTGGGCTCGGGAAACGGCGGGTGGTAGTCGTAGGCGCCAATGGTTGTCGGCTTGCGGATGTCGGAGACGTCAATCACGCGCAGCCCCGCGTGCCAACACGATGCCCACAGCGTGTCGCCCACGCGCAGCGCGTGGTGCAGCCGGTTCCTGTAGCCGCTCCAGCTCGGTTGCTCGCCGCCCGCGAGGTGCTGGCCCGGCAGCCACCAGCGCGCGATCTCCTCGGGCTTGTCGGGCCGCGCCAGGTCGTAGATCACCAGGATGTTGCCTATGAAGCCTTCCATCTCGGTCGAGATGTAGGCGTAGCGCTCGTCCATGTCGAAGCGGTGCACGCCGAAGCCGAACGTCTTGAGGTGGCACAGCAGCCGCGGCCTGGCCTTGTCGGCGATGTCCCAGACCTTGAAGCCGCCGTCGGTGTAGCCGTGCTTCACGAACTCGCGGATCAGCGGCACATCGCGGTCCACCAGTTTCAGATCGGCCGCGAGTTCGGTATCGGTCGGCGCGCGCCCGAGCGCAGCCGCCAGCCTGGCCTGGGCCTCGCCGATGCGCTGCGCGCCGCGCCTCAGCATGTGGCGCTTGTTCATCTCCACGTTGGTGACCATGATGTCGCCGGCCACGCGCACCTTGTGGCTGTGCGAGCGCGCATCGGGCAGCGTCAGGCTGGACACCACGGTGGGCCGCGTCGGGTCGGCCACGTCGATGATGGTGGTGCCGTGCGGCGGCGTCATGTGGCCGACGTAGACATGCTTGCCCTCGACGCGGACCTGGCCGCCGCCGGGAATCTCGATGCGTCCGATGCGCCTCACGTTCACGGCTGCGCCCTTTTCCATTTCAACCACGCCCGAAATGCCGGCAAGGCCAGCGACAACACGAGTCCGGCCCAGAGCAGGTTGCCCAGGGTCGAGGAAAACAGGATCATCGGGTCGCCCTGCGAGAGTCGCAGCGAGCGCACCAGGTACTGTTCGAACAGCGGGCCCAGGATCACGCCGATCAGGATCGCCGTGACGTGGTAGTGGGTCTTGTGCGCGATGTAGCCGATCACGCCGAAGACCAGGGCCAGGCCCATGTCAAACAGATACTGGCGTTCGGCGAACGCCGCCACCGTCGTGACCAGGATGATGATCGGCACCAGGTAGGTGGTCTCGATCAGCACGATGCGCGCCATGTACTTGGCCAGCGGCAGGATCGTGAAGATCATGAAGATGTAGGCCACTGCCATCGACACGAAAACGCCGTAGGCCAACGCCGGGTTCTCGCTGAACAGGCGCGGTCCCATCGTCATGCCGTGGTACTGCAGGACGATCATCATCACGGCTGCAGTCGAGCCGCCGGGAACGCCCAGCGCCATCATCGGCACCAGCGTGCCGGAGGTGACGCCGTTGTTGGCGGCCTCGGGCGCGATCACGCCCTGGGGGTGCCCGGTGCCGTAGAGCTCGGGGGTCTTGGACCACAGGCGCGACTGCTGGTAGGCCACGAAGGCCGCGATGCTGGCCCCCGCGCCGGGCACGATGCCGATGAACAGGCCGACGAACGAAGTCCAGACGATGTGCCACCAATGGGTCAGCGACAGGCGCAGCCCCTCGAGCGTGTCGGCCCACTGCGTGCTCATGGCCCGCGCGCGCCCCTCCTTGGACACGATCAACTTCTCCTCGAGCATGACCAGCGCTTCGGAGATCGCGAACAGGCCGATCAGCGCCGGCACCAGCGGCACGCCGTCGTAGAGCTCGAGGAAACCGAAGGTCGCGCGCGGCGCGTTGTAGACGTTGTCGGTGCCGATGACGCCGATCAGCAGACCCAACAGGCCCGCGATCAGGCCCTTGAGCGTGTCCTTGGCGGCGATGACGGCGATCAGCGTCAACCCGAACAGCATCACCACGACCATTTCGACCGAACGCAGGTACAGCCCGACCTTGGACAGCCACGGCAACAGTGCGATCGTGGCCAGGGTCGTGATCAGGCCACCGAACACCGAGGCTGTGAAGCACAGCACCAGGGCCTGCTGCGCCTGGCCCTTCTGCGTCATCGGGTAGCCGTCCAGCGTGGTCGCCGCCGCGCCGCCCGAGCCGGGGATCTTGACCAGGATCGCCGGGATGCCGCCCGACAGGTGGTTGGCGCAGTACAGCGAGACCATGAAGGCGAAGGCCTGCTCGACCGGCAGCGCCAACGTCAGCGGCAGCAGCATGATCAGCGTGTTCTGCGGGCTGAAGCCGGGCAGGATGCCCACGATGATGCCCAGCAGCATCGCCGGCAGGATGATCCACCACAGCCCGAACTGGGTCGCGAACAAGCCCGCCAGCAACTCCAGGCTCATCGTGCCCCCTGGGCGCGCTGCGCCGTCCCCCCGAGGGGGAGCGAGCGCCTTGGGAGCGGCCCGGCGGCGCTCATCGCCCGACCAGCCAGGCGATCAGGTATTCGATCGGCCCATGCGGGAACGAGGAGTTCAGCGCCGCGATGAACAGCAGGTAGGCCGCCGCGGCCACCGCGATCGACAGGCCGGCCAGCACACCCGGCCGGCGCACGCCCATCGCCCACAGCGCGGCTGCCATGCCCAGCAGGAGCCCCAGCGTGAGGCCCAGCCACGGCAGCGCCGCGATGAAGGCGATCGTGACCCCGACCATGCCGATGCGCTTGCCCAGCGCGTCACGCGGTTGCCACAAGGCATCGGCGCCCCAATCGGCGCGGCCGCGTGCGATCGCCACGCCGCTACGCACCAACTGGGCCGCGATCAGCAACACCAGCAGCGTGCCGATGATGACGCCGTTGGCCTTGGCTTCCCAGACCAGGTCGTGGATCGAGAAGAAGAAGTAGATCGCGAAGCCCAGCGCCAGCAGCGGGATCACGAGGTCGGCGCCGGCGCCGGCCACCCCTGGCTTGGGCGGCGGCACGGACACTCAGCCCTTCCCCGGCTTGGCCGTGAGCAGCTCGCGGTACTCGTTGGCCAGCGCAATCATGTCGTTGCTGTACTTCGTGCACAGCGCGCGGTCGCCGTACTGGATGGTCTCCACCGGGGCGCCGGTCTTGGCGTACTCCTCGCGGTACTTCGGATTGTCGAAGACCTGGCGCGCGGTGCGCTCGAGCAGTGCGAAGCGCTCGGGGAACTTCTCGATCACCTCGGTGTGCACCGCCCAGGACCGCGAGGACGGCAGGTCGGGGATCGTCGTTCGCGCCACCTTGTTCACCGACGGCGCGTTGTCGCTGTACTGCGCCATCTTGTGCTCGTCATTGAAGATGCCGAGTACCTTGAGGGTGTCCTTCTGCGCGGCCACGCCGGCGATCGGCAGCGCGCCGATGTCGGCCTCGCCGTTGAGCACCGCGATGCTGGTCGGGTTGCCGCCGCCGTAAGGAATCAGGTTGAACTTGCCGCCGATCGCCCGGCCCAGCGCCAGCACGCCGATCGAGGCCGGGTGCGGAAGACGGCTGACGGCGACGTTGAGCGTGCGCCGCCTGGACTCCTCGAGCACGTCCTCGAGCTTCTTGAACTTGCTCTGGCGGCTGGCGAAGATGATGCTGTCGTCGACGTCCAGGCGGCAGAAGTACTGGTAGTCCTGCGGGAACTTGTACGACGGCTTTTGCAGCGCGTACATCAGCATCTCCGGGCCCATGTTGCCGAACAGCAGGTGATGGCCGTCGCGGTCGCGCTTGCCGACGAAGGTCTCGTAGCCGACCTGGCCGGCCGCGCCGGCCATGAACTGGTACTCGAACTGGGTCTTCAGCAGCGGGCCCCAGTAGTCGTCGAAGACGCGGGCCAGGCGGTCGGCCGAGCCGCCCTGGGCGGTGGGCACGACGACCCGGATGACTTTGGACGGATAGGCCTGGGCCTGGGCGTGCGGCAGCGGCGCCAACACTGAGGCACCGGCAGCGCCGGCGAGCAGGCGGCGGCGGGCAATGGCTTGCGGCATTCGAGTCTCCTGGTTGCGCTCTTGGGCACGGCGACTCTCGCGATCGCTTGAATTCATTATCACCAATCGGCGCCGGCAGGAACGTCGTCCCTTATGGAGGAACCACCGCCTGCAACGGACACACGCCCCGGCGGGGGCGTGTGTCGCGGCCGGATACGCTCGCCCGCTAGCGCCGGTAGGTTACGACCAGGTCGCCGACGCCATCGACATGGCCCTCGAGCTTGTCGCCCGCCTTGATCGCGCCCACGCCGGCCGGCGTGCCCGAGAAGATCAGGTCGCCGGGCTGCAACGTGATTAGATTCGACAGGTATGCAATCTGTTCGGGCACGCTCCAGATCTGCATCGCCAGGTCGCCGCTCTGCTTGAGTTCGCCGTTGACCTTGAGCGTGATCGCGCCCCTGGCCGGGTGGCCGATTTCGCTGGCCGGGCGCAGCGCCGAGATCGGCGCCGACTCGTCGAAGCTCTTGCCCATCTCCCAGGGCCGGCCCAGCTTCTTGGCCTCGCCCTGGATGTCGCGGCGCGTCATGTCCAGACCGACCGCGTAACCCCAGACATGGTCGAGCGCCTTGTCCACCGCGATGTCCTTGCCGCCCTTGCCGATGGCCACCACCATTTCGATCTCGTGGTGAACGTCCTTGGTGCCCACCGGGTAGGCGATCGTGGCGTGGTTCTGCACGATCGAGTTGGCGGCCTTCATGAAGAAGAACGGCGGCTCGCGGTCGGGGTCGTGGCCCATCTCGCGGGCGTGGTCGGCGTAGTTGCGACCGACGCAATAGATGCGGCCGACCGGAAAGCGAGCGTCGCTCCCGGCCACCGGTACGGAAGGCACCGGCCCGATCTCGATCACGTAGTTGGGGTTGCCCATATCGTCAGTTCCTCTGGATTCTGTGCTGGTCAATCGAGTTTGATGCCGAGTGCTTTGGTGATCTTCACGTACTTGGCGACCTGGCCGCGCTGCATGTCGCGGAACTCTGCAGGTGACTTGCTGGACACCGGCTCGGCACCGTTGGCGTCCATCGCGGCCTTGAACTCGGGGGTTGCGACGATGGCGGTGAGTTCCTTGTGCAGGCGATCGACGACGGGCTTGGGCATGTTGGCCGGGCCCATGATGCCCAGCCACAGCGCGGCCTCGAAGCCGGCATAGCCCTGAGCGGCCACGGTGGGCACATCGGGCAGCGCGGGCGAACGCGCCGCAGTGCCGACTGCCAGCGGGCGCACCTTGCCCGCCTTGGTGTTCTGCAGCAGCGCGGGCATCGAGCCGAAGATCGCCTGCACTTCGCCGCCGAGGATCGCCAGGTCGGCCGGCCCATTGCCCTTGTACGGGACATGCAGCAGGTCGATCCCGGCGGCGTCCTTGAGCATTTCCATGGCCAGGTGCGTGGCCGTGCCGTTGCCCGCCGAGGCGTAGTTGAGCTTGCCCGGCTGCGACTTGGCCAGGGCCACGAACTCGGCCAGGTTGTTGGCCTTGACCTGCGGGTTGACCACGAGCAGGTACGGCGTGATCGCCACCAGCGAGATCTGCGTGAAGTCCGCCACCGGGTCGTAGGGCAGCTTCGAGTACGCACCCGCCGAAATGGCATGCGTGCTGGTGGTACCGAGCGTGAGCGTGTAGCCGTCGGGCGCGGCCTTGGCGGCCATGTCCGCGCCGATCGTGCCGCCGGCGCCGGCCTTGTTGTCGACCACGACGGTCTGGCCCAGCCGCTCGCCCAGTCGCTGCGCCACGATGCGCCCGACGATGTCGGTCGAGCCGCCGGGGGCGAAACCGACGATGAGCCGGATCGGCTTGTTGGGATAGTCGGCCTGCGCGCTCGCTGGCGTCCATGCCACGGCCAGGCCCAGCGCGGCGGCAATCACTGCGGCAATCGGAGCGGTAAGTTTCATGACCGACTTTCGTTGTTGTGAATTGATTCTAGAGCCCGGCGTGCACATCGACGCACACGCACTATCGTGTTCCGCCAGATCGAACGCGCCGCATCGAGGCGCGCTGCTGCGCTCACCAGTCGTTGCGCAGCTGGCGCAGCTTGACGAACACGGTACGCGCGTCGGGTTTGTCGGGCAGATCCGGGAACACCGCGCGCAGCTGCGCGATCACGCTCGGGCTGCTCAGTCGAAAGAAAGTGTTGACCTGCATTTCCGTGGCCAGCGTCGAGACATAGGCTTGCGCCGGGTCCTGGCCCGTCAGCTGCTCGAGAAGGGCCTGGGCCTGGGCATTGTCGGGCTCGCGGTCGAGCGTGAAACGCAGGTTGTTCTCGATGTAGTCGTGCCCTGGGTAGACGCGCGTCGTCGGCGGCAATTGCGCCAGCTGCTCGGAGAAGGACTTGAACAGCGTGTCCGGGTCGCCGCCGTTGTGGCAATTGCCCGCGCCGGCGTTGAACAGGGTGTCGCCCGAGAACAGCGCCGGCTGCTCGGTGTGCGACTTCAGGCAGATGTGGCACATCGTGTGGCCCGGCGTGTCCATCGCCTCGAGCTCGACCGTCTTGCCCACCTTCACCACATCGCCCGCGGCCAGGCCGCGCGACATGCCGGGGATCTTGCCGCCGGCATTCCTGTGAGCCAGGATCCTGGCCCCGCTCGCGCGCACCACGGCCTCGTTGCCGCCGGTGTGGTCATGGTGCTCATGGGTGTTGAGGATCTGGGTGATGTGCCAGCCCTCGTCCTTGGCGGCCTGCAGGCACTTTACATGGTCCAGGGGGTCGATCGCGAGCGCCTCGCCGGTCTCGCTGCAGGCGACAAGGTAGTTGAAATTGCGGTACGAATTGCCGGTCCAGACTTGCTTGACGAGCATGGTTGCAGCTCCTGATGGGTAGGTTCGAGATGCGGCTCAGCGGGCCGGCAGTTGCGCCACGTCGACCCAGGCGCCTTGGGCTTGCGACGCCAGGCAGGCCTCGATGAAGGCCATCGTATGCGCACCGTCTTCGATGCGCGGATACGGCAGCGCGCCCACGGGCTCACCGAGTTCGCGCGCCATGCGCTCCTGCGCCAGCTCGGCGTAGATGTTGGCAAAGGCCTCGCGCAGGCCCTCGGGGTGGCCACGCGGCGTGCGGCCGGCCGCGATGATCTCGGGCCGCAGGAAGGTGTCGCCCCGGCCGATCGTGCGCACGGGCTCGCCCTGCATCGCCAGCTTGAGGTAGCTTGCGTCGCGGTGTGACCAATCGAGCAGGCCCAGCTCGCCGTAGACGCGCAGCCGGATGTCGTTCTCGCCGCCCGCCGCGGCCTGGTTGGCGGTGAAAGTGCCGCGGGCGCCACCTTCGTATTCGATCAGGGCCGAGACATGGTCGATGACCTTGCGGCCCGGCAGCAGGCTGCCGGCATCGGCGGCGAGCCGTACCGCCTGCAGTCCCGAGACAAAGCTCGCCAGGTGCTGTGCATGGCAGCCGATCGCGCTCATCACCAGCGCCTGGCCACTGCGCTGCGGGTCGAGTACCCAACGCAGGCGGTTGTTCTGCGGCCCGTCTTCCAGGCGCAAGGCCAGGCCGCTCTGGATGTACTCGACCTGGACCATGCGCACCTTGCCGATCGCTCCGTCGCGCACCAGCTGCCTGGCGTGGCGCGTCATCGGGTAGGCGGAGTAGCCGTGCGCGATCGCGAACAGCCGACCGTGACTGCGGGTGCGGGCGACGAGGTCGCAGGCCTGGGCAAAGTCATGCGTCACCGGCTTGTCGCAGATGACGTCCAAGCCGGCGTCGAGCGCCGCGGCGGCGTAGGCGTAGTGCGTGTCGTTGGGCGACATGATCGCGACTGCGTCGACGCGATCGTGCCGCGCCGCTTCGGACTTCAGCATCTCGGTCACGTCGCCGTAGCTGCGCGCCGCATCGAGCCCGAGTGCCACACCTGTGGCGCGCGAGCGGGTCGCGTCGCTCGAGAATACGCCCGCCGTGGCGCGAAACCAGCCGTCCATCTCGGCCGCGCCACGGTGCATCTGCCCGATCCACGAATCGGGGCCGCCGCCCACCAGTGCCAGCCGCAATGGCCGCCCGAACCTCTCGCGCAATCCCATCCTGACCCCTCGACGCGGCTCACCGCGGACCACGCCGGCCATGCTAACCCGCGCCGGGCCGCCCCAAGCGGGTGACGTCTCCTCGGGAGCAGTTGCCGAGGGCGCCTTGGGGGGCCACAGGCGCTTGATTGGGCGCAGCGCGTTACGACCGCGGTGCAGCGGGCGCCCTACACTGTGCGTCGACCGTCCACGCCGCGACGCCGCCACCATGCACCTCCTGCCGTCTCCGCGCATCGAACTGCTGCAACGCATGCCGATCTTCGGCGCGATCAGCGAGTCCGCGCTGCGCTTCCTTCTCGCGCAGGCGCGTGAAGTCGGCGTCGCGGCGGGCGACTTCTTCTTCCGTGAGGACGACCTGGCCAGTTCGATGTTCGTGCTCGAGAGCGGCCGCGCCGTCGTGATCAAGGGCTGGCAGGGTCACGACACCGAGCTGCACCGCCTGAGTGCGGGCGACTGCTTCGGCGAGATGGCGTTGATGGACCTGCGCGCGCGCAGCGCCTCGGTCTGCGCTACGCAAGACTGCCATGCGATCGAATTCACCGCCGCCGACCTGCTGCGCCTGTTCGAGCGCGACGCGGAGCAGTTCGCGCTGATCCAGATGAACATCGGCCGCGAAGTCTGCCGGCGCCTGCGCGCCACCGACGAGCGCCTGTTCCGCGCCACGATGGGGTCGCACCCCTCGGGGCTCGAGACCCTCTTTCTCGACGCCTGAACAGCCGGCCTGTACCCTCGCACCATGCCCACCGCTCGCAAGCCGACTGCGCCCACCCATGTTCGGTAGTTCCCGTCCCGTCGTGATCGACTATGGCCGTCGGCGCTCGGGCTGGCGTGTGCCGCGCTGGCTGGTGCTGCTGGTGCTGGGCATCGGCTTGGGCGTGGGCGGCATGTGGTTCGTGCAGGAGCGCTACCTGCCGCCACGCCTGTCGCAGGCCGAGTCCGTGCAGCTTCGCAGCGCGTTCGAGCGTGCGGACGGTGAACAGCAGCAACTGCAGTCGCAGCTCGGCGACACCCGCCAGCGGCTGCAGTCGGCACTCGCCGACAAACAGCGCCAGGACGCCGAACTTGCCGCGCCGCGCGCTGCAGCCCAGCGCCTGCGCGACGAATTGGCGGCCGTGATCGCCACGCTGCCGCCCGATCCGCGCGGCGGCGCGGTCGCGGTGCGCTCGGGGCGCCTTGCCGCACAGGGCGGCGCGCTGGCCTACGACCTCGTGCTGACGCGCGAGCGCGAGGCGGCCAAGCCCACGTCAGGCACGCTGCAACTCCGCGTGCTGGGCGCCAACGCCCGCGGCGCGGAAATCAGCGTCGAGCTCAAGCCCGTCGAAGTCTCGATCGCAAGCCATGAAATCGTGCGTGGCAAGCAGGCGCTGCCCGAGGGCTTCAAGCCGCGCCAGGCAACCATCCAGGTGCTCGAACGCGCCAGCGGCAAGCCGCTGGGGATGCGGGTGCTGCTGGTGCAGTAGCCAGCGCCGTGCGGCAACGCCGCACAAGCCGCCTCAGTCGGCGCGCTGGCCTGCGACGATGGCCTGCAGCGCCTCGAAGCACCGGGCGTCGATGGCCGTGCCCACGGTCTCGGCCATGATCGCCAGCGTTTTCGGTATCGGCACGGCGCCGCGGTACGGCCGCTCGGCCGAAATCGCGTCGAAGATGTCGGCGGTGGTGATGATGCGCGTCTCGAGCGAGATCGCATCGCCGCCCAGGCCACGCGGGTAGCCCTTGCCGTCCAGCCGTTCGTGGTGCGCCGCGGCCACGCCCGCGAGTTCGCCGAACGCGCCGATGCGAGACAGGATGGCTTCGGTGTAATGCGCATGCAGGCGCACGCGCGCCCATTCGTCGTCGTCGAGCTTGCCCGGCTTGTCCAGGACGGCGTTGCTCACGCCCAGCTTGCCGACATCGTGCAGCAGTGCACCGCGCTTGAGCCAGCGCCGGCGCTGCGCCGGCAGGCCGAGCACGACGGCGATCTGCTCGACATACTGCGCCACGCGGGCGCTGTGCCCACTGGTGAAGGGGCTCTTCGAATCGACGACCTGGCCAAATGCCGCGGCGATGTCGTCGAGGTAGTCGTCGTCCAGCGGCACGCGCAGCCGGCCCGGCTCGAGGGCCAGCACCTCGGCGTCGATGGTCGGCGAGTCAAGCATCGCCCAGAACGCCGGGTCGCGTGCCACGCCCTCAAGTGCGGCCACCAGCGTCGGGTCGAACCATTGCCCGGCGCGGGCGCGCGCCTCGCTCATTGCCGCGTCGGGGCCGTCAGCAGTGCGGAAAACATCGACCACCTGGGCCAACAGGGCGATGCGCGCGTACAGCGGGATCGCGTCCGCCGCCAGCGCCTCGGGCTTGCCCTGGCCGTTCCAGTGTTCGTCCAGGCTGTGGATGCCCCGGGCCACGGCATCGGGGAAGCGCAACTGCCGCGCGATATCGGCGCCGCGCTGGCAGCGCGTCTGCGTCAGCTCCTGGGCGATCTGCGAACCGTTGCGCATGATGTTGAACACCGCGCGCAAGCGCGCGGTCATGCCCGCGCCCATGCCGGTGTGGCTGAAAACAAATTGCAGCACCTGCGGCAGGCTCTCGCCGACGGTCTTGAAGTCGCGCTTGAACTGCAGGTCGTCGGTGAGGTAGAGCTCGCAGATGCGCGCTGCATTGCTGCTGCAGCCCAGGTCCTTGAGCAGCAGCGTGTAGTACAGCTCCCATTGCTGCGCTTCGGTCAGACCGATCGCATGACCGACATGCATCCCGATCCAGCAGCAGCGCACGCAGTGGCCCTTGGGCTGGCCTTCGGTGATGTCCAACGCATGGCTCAGCGCGGCAATCAGCTCGGACAGCAGCAGCCCGCCGGCCGGTGCCGGCGATGCGATGGCAGCCGCTGCGCCGGAGTCGCGTCTGTCCATGCCTGCCATATCGGCCGCTATGCCCCGATCTTGAATGGCGCGCCGGCCGCGGGCCGCGTCAGCGCGGCGCGCGGGTGCCCGGCCCCGCAGGCTGGCCGCGCGCGGTGCGGATGCGCTCGTTCCAGGTCTTGAAGGCGTTGGGTGTCAGTTCGCGCTTGAGCAGCTGCACCACCTGGCCGTGCGAGAGGCCACATTCGCGCAGCACGCGGTTGAACGGCGGGCGGTCGTCCCAGGCAACCTCAATGGCGCGGGCGATCTGGGCGGGGGTCAGCGATGGAACGGTTTTGGCCATGGCGCCGATTGTCGGTCACAGCCGGCGCCAACGCACGCGCACCTCAATAGTGAATGCTGCGCGGCGCGCCGCCGCCGGCGGCGATGGCGTCGCCGTTGATGGCACGCGACTTGGGCGAGCAGAGAAAGACCACCACATTGGCCACTTCGCTGGCGTCGACGATGCGACGGATGCTGTTGCCCGCGGCCATCTGTTCTTCAACGGCCTGCGGCGGTACGCCTTGCGCGGCTGCCCGCGCGGCCACCAGCGGCGCGGTGCGCTCGGTGCGTGTCAGGCCCGGGTGCACCACCGTGACGTTGATGCCCTGCGGCCCGAGCTCGTCGGCCAGGTTCTTGGTCAACGCGGCGACCGCGATGTTGCGCATGCTGCCGATGGCATTGCCGGTCTGGCGCGCGCCCAGGCCGCTGATGTTGACGATGCGACCCCAACCCTGGGCCTTCATGCCCGGCGCCACCTCGCGTGCGCAACGGATGTAGCCCATCACCTTGGTGTCCATCTCGGCATGGAAGTAGCTGCCGGTGATCTCGCCCAGCTTGGGCGGCGCGGCAAATCCCGCCGGTTCTGCCGCGGCGTTGACCAGGATGTCGATCGGTCCGCCGAGCTGCTTCACTGCCTGGGCCACGCCTGCGCGCACCTGCTCGTCGCTGGTGGTGTCGGCGCTGACACCGACCACCCTGCTGCCGGTCGCGGTGGTCAACTCCTCGGCCGCCTCTTCGAGCGCCTGGGCATTGCGCGCCAACAGCGCCACGCTCGCGCCCTCGTGCGCCAGCAGCAAAGCGACGGCCTTGCCGATGCCTCGGCTGCCGCCCGTGACGAGTGCGCGCTTGCCTTTGAGTTCGAGATTCATGGCGTTCCTTGGGCGGTGGGAAGTGGTGAATGACCCGTGTCAGCGCGCGCCGAAGGTCGCGCCCTTGTACAGGTCCTTGGCCTCGCGCGGCTGCGAGCGCCAGTACTGGCGTGGCGCCGTGACTTGCGCACCCAGCTTGGCCGCGGCATGCCAGGGCCAGTGCGGGTTGTACAGGATCGCGCGGGCGATGCCGACGGCGTCGGCCTCGCCGTTGGCGATGATCGCCTCGGCCTGTTCGGGCTCCGTGATCAGGCCCACCGCAATCGTCGTGACGCCCACCTCGACCTTCACGCGCTGCGCGAACGGCACCTGGTAGCCCGGCCCGAGCTTGATGGCCTGCTGCGGCGACACGCCGCCGCTGGAGACGTGGATCGCCGCGCAACCGCGCGCCTTGAGTTCGTTGGAGAGCGCGATCGTGCCCTCGATGTCCCAGCCGCCTGGGACCCAGTCGGTGGCCGAGATGCGCGCCCATACCGGCTTGTCGTGGGCGAAGGCCTCGCGAACCGCATCGAACACCTCGAGCACAAAGCGCATGCGGTTGGCGAGGCTGCCGCCGTATTCGTCGTCGCGCCGGTTGGCCAGCGGCGACAGGAACTCGTGCAGCAGGTAGCCATGCGCGGCGTGCACCTCCAGAGCGTCCAGGCCCAGCCTGGCCGCGCGCCGCGCTGCGGCAGCGAACTCTTCGCGCACACGCTTCAGGCCAGCGCGGTCGAGCGCCGTGGGCGCGGCTTCGGCCGGCGTGATCGGCACCGCCGAGGGCGCCACGGCCTGCCAGCCCTCGGGCTCGTCGGCGCGAATCTGCGAGCCGCCCGCCCAGGGCGCACGGCTCGAGGCCTTGCGCCCGGCGTGCGCCAGCTGCATGCCGAGCTTGATCGGCGAAACCTCGCGCAGCACGCGCAGCACCCGCGCCAGACCGGCCTCGTTGGCGTCGGAGTACAGGCCCAGGTCGCCCGGAGAAATGCGCCCTTCGGCCGACACCGCGGTGGCCTCCAGGATCAGCAGCCCTGCGCCCGACAGGGCCAGCTGACCCAGGTGGATCAGGTGCCAGTCGCCCGGCGTGCCGTCAACGGCCGAGTACTGGCACATCGGCGCAATGATGATGCGGTTGTCGAGCTGCAGGTTGCCAATGCGCAGCGGCTGGAACAGGTGGCTCATCAGGCAACCTCCGTGCTTCGCACTGCGGTATTCGCCTTGGGAACGGCCCGGCGGCTCATGGGGCGCAGCGCCCCGGGTGGTCGAGATTCATGGTGTGCGGGCACAAGAGTGACGAGCGATCTTAGCCACCGCGCGCGAAAGGCGTGGTCCAGCGGCCGCATCCGATCGGCGCGCCGCTGCGTACTTCGGGGTTGGCACCTGTACCCGTTTGGCGGGGATGGGGCCTGAACGACTGGCGAGCCCAGCGCCACGCCGGCCTCCACCCTCACCCCACAAGGACCGCACCATGACCCCCACCCGCACCCTCCCCGCCCTGGCCGCTGCCGGCCTCGTCTGCCTGGCCGCCTGGGCGCCCCAGGCCCTGGCAGGGCACCAGAACACCGTGCTCCAGGCCGCGCTCGACGGCCGCGAGGAGGTGAGCGCCACCGCAGGCAACGCCGCCATGGTGAGCGCGCCCGACGCGCGCGGCCACGCCTATGTGTTCGGCATCGACGGCAGCACCACCACGCTGTGCTACACGCTGGTCGGTCTGACGAAGGTGGGCGAGTTGAGCATGGCCCCGGGCAACGGCCGCGCCGCGCATATCCACGAAGGCGCGCGCGGCAGCAACGGCCCGGTGGTGGCCAACTTGGCCTGGCCGCAGGACGGACAGGCCGGCGACTGCCTGAGCGAAGCCACGGCGGGCAAGTTCCCCACCGGCGAGGCCGGCATCGTGCAGCGCATCCTGAAGAACCCGCAGAGCTTCTACATCAATATCCACAACGCCGAACACCCGGGCGGCGCCCTGCGCGGGCAGCTGGTCGATACGGCCGACCAGCGCTAGTCACGGATGCGTTCATCGCGCCGACAAGGGCGCGATGGGCAGGCGCTTCGTCACCCTGGGCAGCCTCGACGCATTGAGCCTTGCCGGCACGCGCTGGCTCGGCGCGTTCGCGCCGCTGGACGGCGCGGCGTCGATCGTGGGATGGGCCCGCCTGGCCTGGTGGACCGAGGCCTGGGCCCTGTTCATGCGCAACGCGCTGCTTTGGGTGGCGCTGGGCGTGATCCTGCTGGCGGGCACGATCCTGGTCAGCCTGGTGCCGCTGCTGGGCGGGCTCGCGGTGTCGCTGCTGATGCCGGTGCTGATCGGCGGATGGCTGCTTGCCGCGCGCAAGGTCGAGCAGGGCGGCACGCTCGACGTGGCCGACCTGCTGTCGGGCTTCCAGGGCG
>JANOPR010000190.1:0-3523 GCA_031421955.1 Burkholderiales bacterium | reverse complement strand
CCCGACGCCTACCGCCTGCGGCCCGCGCCGGTGGCGAAAGTCTTGAACCAGGAGGGTGAAGGGTTATGGCCTCGGGCCATCGCCGGGCCGCACCCAAGCGGCCCGAGCTCCCCTCGGGGGGCGCGAGCGCAGCGAGCTTGGGGCCGTCAACTCGGGCCTGCGCCGGGCCGCTCCCAAGCGGTCCGAGCTCCCCTCGGGGGGCGCGAGCGCAGCGAGCTTGGGGCCGTCATCCCGCCAGCGCCCGCGCGACGATCTCGCGCACGCCGCTCGAAAGCTCGGCCTTGGCCGCCACGCGTTCGATCGCCATCTTCGCGGCCGACCGGTAGGGCTCGGCAAGGTGGGCCCAGCGGTCCATCACGCGCGCCAGGTTGGCCGCGAGCTGCGGGTTGAGGGCATCGATCTGTAGAACGTGGTCGGCCCAGAACACGTAGCCGGCCGCATCGCTGCGGTGGAACGCCGCCGGGTTGGCGCCGCAGAAGGCCTGGACCAGGCTGCGCGCGCGGTTCGGGTTCTTCAGCGTGAAATCGGGGTGCTGCAGCAAGCGTTTGACGCGCGCGAAAACGCGGCCGTCGGCGCGTTCGGGCATCAGTGCCTGCCGCGCAAACCACTTGTCGACGACGAGCGCGTCGCCGCGGAACAGGGCATGGAATTGCGCCAGCGCGTGCTCGGACAATTCGGCATGCGACTCGGTCAGCGCGCTCAGCGCGCCCAGGCGCTCGGTCATGTTGCCTGCGTCCTTGACGCGCTGGTAGGCGCGGCCGGGCCAGACCGTGTCGCCGCTGGCCGCGGCGTTCAGGCACAGCATCGCCAGCGCCTGGTTGGCCAGCGCGCGCTTGCCCGCGCTCGCAGGGTCAGGCGAATAGCTGCCGGGGACCTGATGGGACTCGAAGGCCCAGACCCAGTCGTCGTGCAACTCGCGCGCCAGCTGCGCCAACATGGTCTCGCGCACGGCGTGCACGCGTTGCGGGTCGACCGGGTCGAGCTGTTCGGCCAGCGCGGTCTCGTCGGGCAATTCGAGCACCAAGGTCTTGAACGCGGCGTCGAGTTGCGGATGGCGCAGCACGGTGCGCATGGCGTCGAGGAAGGGCGCATCGAGCGCGACGTCGAGCGCGTCGCCGTCGGCGCGAATACCGGCCAGCAGGCGCTCGGTAGCCAGGCGCTGGCCTGCGTCCCAGCGGTTGAACGCGTCAGTGTCGTGCTGCAGCAGCACCAGCAGGTCGGCGTCCGACAGCGGCTCGGCCAGGATCACCGGCGCCGAGAAGCCGCGCAGCAGCGAGGGCACGGGCGGCGCGTCGACGTTGACGAAGGTGAAGAAGCTCTTGGCCTCGTCCAGCACCAGCACGCGGTCGGTGCTGTGGGTCGGCGGCTCGTCTTCGAGCTGCAAGGCGATGGGGCGGCCGTCGCGATGCACCAGGCCGATGGCCATCGGGATCACATACGGCAGCTTGGTCGGCTGGCCCGGCGAGGGCAGGCCATGCTGCTCGAGGCCCAGGGTGTAGGTGCGGCTCGGCGCATCGTAGCGGCCGCGGGCAGTCACGTGCGGCGTGCCGGCCTGCGAGTACCAGCGCTTGAACGCCTCCAGGCGCGTGGCCAGCGCACTGGCTGGATTGGCGTCGGCGATGGCCTGTGCGAAGTCGTCGCAGGTCACGGCCTGGCCGTCGTGGCGCTCGAAGTACAGCGCCATGCCGCGCGTGAAGCCCTCGCGGCCGACCAGGGTGTGCATCATGCGCACGACCTCGGCTCCCTTTTCGTAGATCGTCGGCGTATAGAAATTGTTGATTTCGACGTACTCGTCGGGGCGCACCGGGTGGGCCATCGCGCCGGCGTCCTCGGGGAACTGGCGTTCGCGCAGCGTCTTGACGTCGGCGATGCGCTTGACGGCGCGCGCACTCGCGCTGCCCGCCATGTCCATGCTGAACTCCTGGTCGCGAAAGACCGTCAGGCCTTCCTTGAGCGAGAGCTGGAACCAGTCGCGGCAGGTGATGCGGTTGCCGGTCCAGTTGTGGAAGTATTCATGGCCGACCACGCTCTCGATGCCGAAGTAGTCGTTATCGGTGGCGGTGCCCGGGGTGGCGAGGACGTACTTGGCGTTGAAGATGTTCAACCCCTTGTTCTCCATCGCGCCCATGTTGAAGTCGCTCACGGCGACGATCATGAACCGTTCCAGATCCAATGCCAGGTTGAAGCGCGCCTCGTCCCAGATTACCGAGGCCACCAGCGAGTTCATGGCGTGCTCGGTCTTGCCCAGGTCTTCGCGCTTGACGTAGACCTCGAGCAGGTGCTCCTTGCCGCTGCGGGTGCGGATCGGCTGCCGGCGCACCGACAGCCGCGCGGCCACCAGCGCAAACAGGTAGCTCGGCTTGGGGAAGGGGTCATGCCACCTGGCAAAGTGGCGGCCGTTGTCCAGGTCACCCTGCTCGACCAGGTTGCCGTTGGCCAGCAGCACCGGAAAGCGCGCCTTGTCGGCGCGCAGCGTCACGCTGTAGACGGCCATCACGTCGGGCCGGTCCAGGAAGTAGGTGATGCGGCGAAAGCCTTCGGCTTCGCATTGCGTGAACAGGCCCGACTCGGAGGTGTACAGGCCTGACAACTGGCTGTTCCTGTCGGGTGCGCAGGTGTTGCGGATTTCGATCGTGAACGTCGCGGCACTCGGCGGGTTGTCGATCACGAGCGTGCCGTCGGCTTCGTGGCGGAACGACACGCTCTGGCCGTCGGCCAGCACGCGCAGCAGCGTCAGGCCCTCGCCGTGCAGGCGCAGCGGCTGTGCCGGTTGCGCCGGGTTGCGCTCGATGCGCAGCTTGCTGGCGACGATCGTCTTTGCGCCGTCGAGGTCGAACGTCAGATCGGCCTCGCGGATCCAGAACGCCGGCGCGGCGTAATCCTCGCGGCGGATCAGCGGGGCGTTGCCTTCACGCAGCATGGTGGGCGTTCTCCGGGGCAGTCAATCGTTGCAGCAGCGCGAGCGCCGCGGGGCATTCATAGTCGTCGATCGCGGCCAGCACATGCGGCCCCGCCAGGTCCTGGGCGCTGTGGCCTGTGCACACCGCCACCGCCCACATGCCGGCGCGGCGCGCGGCCTCGATGCCGAACGGCGCATCTTCAAAGACGACGCAATGCGCCGGGTCCATGCCCAGTCGCCGCGCGACTTCCAGGAATATCGCGGGCTCGGGTTTGCCTGCCAGGCCTTCGTCGCCGCCGACGATGACGCGCGGCACAGGCTGCATCGACAGGCTCTGCAGCGCGAAAGCGATGTTGTGGCGGTCGCCGGCGGTGCCGACGCCGATCGCCAGCCCGCGTTCGTGCGCCGTGGCGGCAAAGGCGCGAAAGCCCAGGACCTCGCGAAACACCGGTGCGAACAGCGCGCGGTAAATGCCTTCCTTCTCGGCGATCAGCGCCCACGATTCGTCACGGGTGAATTCGCGCCCGAACAACTCGTTCATGCACTCGGCGCCGGTGCGCCCGGTGGTGCGGCGCATCAGCTCGTCGACCTCGATCTCGATCGCATGGCGGCGCGCGAACTCGA
>JANOPR010000189.1:0-6308 GCA_031421955.1 Burkholderiales bacterium | reverse complement strand
GTCATCAGTCGCCTGGATATTGCCGAGAAACGTGTGCCGCAAGACGGCCGCATGAAGCTCAAGTTCGGCAACCGCGCCATTGACTTCCGGGTCAGCACCCTGCCAACGCTCTTCGGCGAGAAGATCGTCATCCGCATTCTTGACCCGTCGTCGGCCAAATTGGGTATCGACGCGCTGGGCTACGAGAAGATCGAGAAGGATCGCCTGATGCAGGCGATCCAGCGCCCCTACGGCATGGTCCTTGTCACGGGCCCGACGGGATCGGGCAAGACGGTGTCGCTGTACACATGCCTGAACATTCTGAATCAGCCCGGCGTGAACATTTCCACCGTCGAGGATCCCGCAGAAATCAATTTGCCTGGCGTCAATCAGGTCAACGTCAACGACAAGGCTGGCACGACCTTCTCAGTCGCGTTGAAAGCCTTCCTGCGCCAGGACCCTGACATCATCATGGTCGGCGAGATCCGCGACCTCGAGACGGCCGACATTGCGATCAAGGCCGCCCAGACCGGCCACATGGTGTTGTCCACCCTGCACACGAACGATGCTCCCGGCACGCTGACGCGACTGCTTAACATGGGCGTGGCGCCATTCAACATCGCCTCGAGCATCTTGCTGATCACGGCCCAGCGGCTGGCACGCAGGCTGTGTGAAGTATGCAAGACGACTGTCGAATATCCTCGCGAGGCATTGATACGCGCTGGATTCGCAGACGCCGACTTTGACGGCTCCTGGAAGCCTTACAAGGCGGTCGGGTGCTCAGCGTGCAGCAATGGCTACAAAGGTCGTGTTGGCGTGTACCAGGTGATGCCGATTACGGAAGAGATGCAGCGCATTGTCTTGGCGGAAGGTTCGGCGCTTGATATTCAGCAGGAGGCCCGCAAGATCGGCGTGCGCGACCTGCGCCAGGCGGGCCTGTCCAAAGTGCGGTCAGGCGTGACCACGCTTGAGGAAATCATCACCGCGACCAACGAGTGATGAGCGCCCTGTCCGCCCCCCCAATCACCAGCTAACCCTAACCCGCCCGTGGAGGCTGTATGGCGACTGCGCTAGCCGCAAGAGACATCAAGGATTTCGTCTTCGAGTGGGAAGGCAAGGACAAGAACGGCAAGATCGTTCGCGGTGAGGTTCGTTCTGGCGGCGAGGCTGCAGTCAGCGCCAGTCTGCGCCGCCAAGGCATCTTGGTCACAAAGGTCAAGAAGCGCCGCATGCGCGGCGGCTCGTCGATCAAACAGAAGGATGTCGCCATCTTCACGCGCCAGCTGGCGACGATGATGAAGGCTGGGGTGCCGTTGCTGCAGGCTTTTGACATTGTCGGGCGAGGCAGCAGCAACCCGCGCATGACCAAGCTGTTGAACGACATCCGCACCGACGTCGAGACCGGGACCAGCCTGTCGATCGCTTTTCGCAAGCACCCGATGCAGTTCAACGCCCTCTACTGCAACTTGGTCGAGGCCGGCGAGGCCGCAGGTATCCTTGAGCAGATTCTCGATCGCCTGGCGGTCTACGAGGAGAAGACGCTTGCCTTGAAGAGCAAGATCAAGTCTGCACTCATGTACCCGATCGCGGTGATGGTGGTGGCATTCGTCGTTCTGACGGTGATCATGATCTTCGTGATTCCAGCGTTCAAGGAGGTCTTCACGTCGTTTGGCGCTGACCTTCCCGCCCCAACTCTTGCAGTGATGTGGTTGTCGGATCAGTTCGTCAGGTACTGGTGGTTGCTCTTTGGGGTACTCATCGGCGGCGGCTACTTCTTCATACAGACTTGGCGGCGCTCGGAGAAGATGCAGATGGCGATGGATCGTCTGCTACTCCGAATTCCGGTATTCGGCGAATTGATTCGCAAGGCCGTCCTGGCGCGCTGGACACGAACGCTGTCGACCATGTTCGGCGCCGGGGTTCCCCTGGTCGAGGCGCTCGACTCCGTCGGTGGCGCGTCGGGCAATGCCGTCTACGCCCTGGCGACGGAGCAAATCCAGAAGGAAGTGTCGACCGGCACTTCACTGACGATGGCAATGCAAAACACGGCTGTATTCCCGACCATGATTCTGCAGATGACGTCGATTTGCGAGGAGTCGGGCTCCCTGGACCACTTGCTGGGCAAGGCGGCCGAGTTTTACGAGTCCGAGGTCGACGAGATGGTGGCAGGGCTGTCGAGCTTGATGGAGCCATTCATCATCGTCATCCTGGGCGTGTTGATCGGCGGCATTGTGATTGCCATGTACTTGCCGATCTTCAAGCTGGGTGCGGTCGTCTGACGCCGCGCCGATGACGGACTTTCTGGGGCAGTTCGAGCTGCTGCTGTCTCCCGTCGCGCTTGCGCTGCTGGGCCTGTGTGTCGGCAGCTTCCTCAATGTCCTCACGCACCGCGTGCCGCTGATTCTCGAGCGGCAGTGGTGGGCCGATGTGGCGCAGCAATTGGGCGACGCCGAGTCCTGGCGTCGCGTCTTCGGAGGTGCGAGGCCTGACGCGGTCCTGCCCGCAGACCACCTGCGCACGGCCACTGCCCTGGGAAAGGCCGTCACGGCGCTCGCGCCCTTCACCATCGCCCGTCCGCGTTCACGCTGCCTGGCCTGCGGCCACCAACTTGCCTGGCACGAGAACCTGCCGCTGCTCGGATGGCTGCGACTGAAAGGCCGATGCTCGGCCTGCAACGTGCGCATTGCCCTGCGCTACCCGGTCGTTGAGTTCGCGACCGCTGCGCTGTTTGCAGCGATCGCATGGCGCTTCGGATCTCAGCCAGTGGTCCTCCTTTGGAGTGCGTTTGCAGCCGTTCTGCTGGCGGTGGCATTGATCGATTGGGACACCACGCTGCTGCCCGACGCCATGACGCTGCCGCTGCTGTGGTCCGGCCTCGTCGCAGCGGGCCTGGGTTGGACCCTCTCGCTGCCCAGCGCGCTGTGGGGAGCGGTTGCCGGATACGTGTCGCTGTGGTCGGTCTACTGGCTCTTCAAACTCACGACCGGCAAAGAGGGCATGGGCTACGGCGACTTCAAACTGCTCGCGGCGCTCGGCGCGTGGCTGGGCTGGCAGATGATTGTGCCGATCCTCCTGCTGGCCTCGGTGATCGGTGCTGTCGTGGGTATTGCAATGAAGCTCGCTGCGACGCTGCGCGATGGTCGCTACGTGCCTTTTGGTCCCTTCCTTGCGGGAGCCGGATTGGTCGTCATGTTCGCCGGTGCGCCGAAGGTCCTTGACTGGATCGGCTGGGCCTGATCGAAAGATGCCGGTGCGTATCGGGCTGACCGGTGGAATCGGCAGCGGCAAGAGCACCGTCGCCGCCATGCTGACCGCGCGCGGTGCGGCCCTGATCGACACGGATGCGATTTCGCGTCGCCTGACGTCGGCTGGCGGTGCGGCAGTGCCCGCGCTGCGGGAGGCCTTCGGTGACGCGATGATCAGCCCCGACGGCGCGCTCGACCGCGTAGCCATGCGTGCGCTCGCGTTCGCCGATCCGACGGCAAAGCGCCGCCTGGAGGCGCTTCTTCACCCGTGCATTGGTGTTGAGGCTTTGCGTGAAGCCGCGGCCGCAACCGGGCCCGCCCTCGTGTTTGACATCCCACTGCTGGTTGAGTCGCGCCACTGGCGCGAACGCGTCGACCGTGTGCTGGTCGTCGACTGCCTCGCGGCCACCCAAGTCGGGCGTGTCGCGTCGCGCCCGGGATGGAACCGCGATCTGGCTGAACGCGCCATCGGCAGTCAGACCAACCGCGCGGCGCGACGAGCCGCCGCCGACGCCGTGATCTTCAACGACGGCATCACCCTCGCAACTCTCGACGCCGCGGTCGGTCTGGTCTGGCGTGAATGGCTGATGCTCGCGCGACACGCTGTGGAACAATGATCGTCGCGGCGCCCGCAGTCGCGCCGCGAAAGCCTGCCTTGGTTCGCTACGAGTACCCGTTCAACGAAAGCATCCGCACCATGCTGCGGCTCGAACAACTGTTCGATCGCCTTGGGCAGTTGCTGCCGCGCGACGCGCCGCTTGACCATCACTTCGCACTGACGACGATCTTTGAAATCGTCGATGTGGCCTCACGTGCAGACCTGAAAAGTGACCTGCTGAAGGACCTTGAGCGCCACAAGAGCCAGTTCCAGTCCTACCGTGGCAACCCCGCCATCTCGGAGGGTGCCCTTGATGCCATACTGGCCAAAATCGAGCACGCGTTCAGCGGCCTCAATGCCTTGCCCGGCAAGGCTGGCAGTGCACTGAGCAGCAACGAGTTCCTGATGAGCATCCGCAGCCGCATCAATATTCCTGGCGGCACCTGCGAGTTCGACCTTCCGGCCTACTACGCATGGCAGCAGCATGACGCCAGCCGTCGTCGCGCCGACTTGATGCACTGGATTGCCACCTTGACGCCGGTCGCCGAGGCGCTGAACGTGCTGCTCGGCTTGTTGCGCGACGCCGGCACGCCGCAACGCGTGGTAGCCCAGGGCGGCCAGTTCCAGCAGAGCCTGCCCCAGGGAAAGACCTATCATTTGCTGCGCCTGCGCGTGGACGGCGCTCTGGGACTGGTGCCTGAGATATCTGGCCACCGTTTGATGGTGTCGATCCGGCTCATGCATCCCGACGCCGAGGGGCGAATGCGCAACGCGACGGAAGATCAGGCGTTTGAGCTGACCCTGTGTTCCTGATGCTTGCAGACCCGACGCAGCGCTACGTACCCTGCCCGGCCTGCGGCGAACCCAGTGTGTTCGCACCAAACAACCGGTGGCGGCCGTTCTGCAGCCATCGCTGCGCCGGAGTCGACCTTGGCGCCTGGGCCAGCGAGGGTTATCGCGTCGCGGCCGCGGCGTCACTCGACGAGCCGACCGACAACGACATCCCTAGGCCACCAGCGCACTGACCGCGGCCTGCCCTTGAAACCGCCTGCGGCACCCCTATAATAGGTCTGCTAGCACTCGACGCCGTTGAGTGCTAACGATGCCAGCCATGCTGGCATCCATCGACGTGAACGTGCGCACACTTCTGATTGGCGCGTTGCTCGTATTCAATTTCTGAACACTGGAGATGCAAGCATGAAACTTCGTCCGTTGCACGATCGCGTGATCGTCAAGCGCCTGGAGCAGGAAACCAAGACTGCCTCGGGCATCGTGATCCCCGACAACGCCGCCGAGAAGCCTGATCAGGGCGAAGTCCTGGCCGTGGGCCCAGGCAAGCGCAGCGAGAAGACAGGCGACTTCATCGCCCTGAACATCAAGGTCGGTGACCGCGTGCTGTTCGGCAAGTACAGCGGCCAAACCGTCAAGGTCGACGGCGATGAGTTGCTCGTGATGCGCGAAGAGGATCTCTTCGCCGTCGTCGAGAAGAAGTAATCACAGTTCCGTTTCGGAGAAAAGAACATGGCAGCAAAAGACGTAGTCTTCGGCGGCGAGGCCCGCGCCCGCATGGTTGAAGGCGTGAACATTCTGGCCAACGCGGTCAAGGTCACCCTGGGTCCCAAGGGCCGCAATGTGGTCCTCGAGCGCAGCTTCGGCGCCCCCACCGTGACCAAGGACGGCGTGTCCGTGGCCAAGGAAGTGGAGTTGAAGGACCGCCTGCAGAACATGGGCGCGCAAATGGTCAAGGAAGTCGCTTCCAAGACCAGTGACAACGCCGGTGACGGCACCACCACCGCGACCGTGCTGGCCCAGGCCATCGTTCGCGAAGGCATGAAGTATGTCGCCGCGGGCATGAACCCGATGGACTTGAAGCGCGGCATCGACAAGGCCGTGACGGCAATAGTTGCCGAGTTGAAGAAGGCCAGCAAGGCCACCACGACGAGCAAGGAAATCGCCCAGGTCGGCTCGATCTCGGCCAACGCCGACGAATCGATCGGCAAGATCATCGCTGATGCGATGGACAAGGTCGGCAAGGAAGGCGTGATCACTGTCGAAGACGGCAAGTCGCTCGACAACGAACTCGAAGTCGTCGAGGGCATGCAATTTGACCGCGGCTACCTCAGCCCCTACTTCATCAATAACCCCGAGAAGCAGGCCGCGCTGCTCGACAACCCCTTCGTGCTGCTGTTCGACAAGAAGATCAGCAACATCCGCGACCTGCTGCCGACGCTCGAAGCGGTGGCCAAGGCGGGCCGCCCGCTGCTGATCGTGGCCGAAGAAGTCGAAGGCGAGGCCCTGGCCACGCTGGTGGTCAACACCCTGCGCGGCATCCTGAAGGTGGTTGCAGTGAAGGCGCCGCGCTTCGGCGACCGCCGCAAGGCCATGCTCGAAGACATCGCCATCCTGACCGGCGGCAAGGTGATTGCCGAAGAAGTCGGCCTGGCCCAGATCGGCCAGCGTGACCTTCTCGAGCGTCAGGCCGACTT
>JANOPR010000188.1:0-2445 GCA_031421955.1 Burkholderiales bacterium | reverse complement strand
CTCGGCGGCGCGATCAACAGATCCACGCCCAGCACTTGCAGGGGCATGTCGCCTTCGCGCGGCTCATCGAAGCCCATGCCGTACTCGACCGAGCCGTCGGCCACCTGGCGTGCGGCCACGCGCAAGGCCAAGCCTGCGGCGTCGCTGCGGGCGGCCGCGGCGAGGATTTCCTGCGAAGCCGTGGGAGTGACAGTGAACATGCTGCGGTCCTTTCAAATGGGTTGCAGGCTCGCGCGGGTGCCGCGGCGCGCCGGCGGGGCGGGAGCTAGTGCGTCGATGCGGTCAGCGACGCGTCGCTGTTCGCGCTGGCGACGCACAAAATCGACAAAGCGCGGCGCCCACGACGTGCCGGCAGCGCTGCGCAGATGGGCGTAGGACGCCAGCAGGTTGTGCACCAGCACACCGTCGTGCATGCCGTCGACGCCGTGGCCGCGCTGCACGCGGTAGGCGAAACCGACAGCGGCGTCGAGGTTCTCGAGGCTCGAGTGGTGGAACTCATGGCCGCGCAACTGTGTGACGCCGTCGGCGGCCCAGGGCATCGCCGCGGTTTCCTGCAGGTGGATGTAGCCTCGGCCCACGGGGCGCTCATGCATCACCGCGTCGCCGGGAATGGCGCCAACCATGCGTGCCGTGCGGCCCTGCCAGGTGATGCTGCGCGCCAGGTACATCAGCCCGCCGCACTCGGCATAGGTCGGCAGACCGGCCTCGATGGCCGCGCGCAGGGCGCTGCGCAGACCGGTGTTGGCCTCCAGCGCAGACATGCTGGCCTCGGGAAAGCCGCCGCCAATGAACAGGCCGTCGATTTCGGGCAACTGCGTGTCGTGCAAGGTGTTGATCGGCACCAACTCGGCGCCCGCGGCCTGCAGCGCAGCGAGGTCGTCCGCGTAGTAGAAGCCGAAGGCGCGGTCGCGGGCGATGCCGATGCGCACATCCGGCGCGCGCGCACGCGGCACGGCGACGACAGGCAACTCGGGACCGGACCCGGCCGAGGCGGCGAGGGCGCGAACTCGTTCGAGGTCGACCTGCGCAGCGATGATGCGACCGATCGATTGCACGCGGGCCTGCACGTCGTCGAGTTCGGCACAAGGCATCAGGCCCAGGTGTCGTTCCGTCACCGCCAGGCGCTCGTCTTCTCCGACTGCCCCGAGGACCGGCACGTCCGTGTAATGTTCGATCACGGCACGCAGCTTGGCTTCATGGCGCGTACCACCGAGGCGGTTGAGGATCACGCCACCGATGCGGATGTGGCGGTCGAAAGCCTGGTAGCCCAGGATCAGCGGCGCAATGCCGCGCGTCATGCCGCGGGCATCGATGACCAGCAACACCGGCAGGTCCAGGCGATGCGCTAGCGCGGCATTGCTGTTGCTGCCGTCCAGCGCCAAGCCGTCGTACAGGCCTTTGTTGCCTTCGACCAGCGCCAGGTCGGCGCCGCGCAGGCCCTCGGCGAAGCAGCGCATGAGCGCCGCATCGTCCATCAGGTAGGCGTCGAGATTGAGGCAGGGCCGGCCGGCCGCGCGGCCCAGCCACATCGGGTCGATGTAGTCGGGGCCTTTCTTGAACGGCTGCACGACCCTGCCGCTTGCAGCCAACGCTGCGCACAGGCCGAGCGTGACCGTGGTCTTGCCCGAAGACTTGTGCGCAGCCGAGACGAGCAGGCGGTCCATGTCAGTACCGCCCGGCCGTTCCGAAGGTACTGAGCGCCCGCTCGGGGGGCAGCGAACGCAGTGAGCTTGGGGGTCTCATGCTAGGCGCTCCGCGCGGCGGCGCTGTCGTCAGCGGGCAGGAAATCGAACACGCGAACGCCCACCAGCGTCAGCACGAACGCGGCGCCGAGCCCGCCGATGCCCAGCAGCAACTCGGGCAGCGAGGGCGCGTAGTGCGCCACCGCACCGTCGCCGAAGCTGCTTTGCGTCACGACATAGCCGGGAAAGATGTCGAGCGGGAAGGCCTGCCCGCCGATGATGAAGACAAACAGCCACGCGAAGGCGCCGAGCACGACCAGCGCCGCTGCCGCGAGCGTCGAGCGCGCGCTGTGCAGCCTGGGATGGAACAGCAGCAGCAGCGGCAGGATCGATCCGATCAGCACATAGCCGAGCCAGAACAGCAGCGGGTACGTGGCGGGCCCGCCGCGGCCGAGCAGGATGAAGGCCGCGAATGCGCCCTGGCGGGCGTAGTACAGGTTGGTCAGGTGGTACACCGCCACCAGGTACAGCGCGGCCGCGACGAAGATGCCCAGCAGCCGCGCCATGCGACGGCAGGTCGCGGGCGCCAGCGCCCGGCCGCTTCCCGCTGCCAGCGCGGCCTGCACACCCAGGAACACCGCCAACCCCCAGGCCAGCGACAAGACGATGAACAGCGGCGCCAGCAGTGCCGACTGATAGGCCTGCCGGGCCACGAGAAAGCCGAAGATCAGCCCGGTGCCGGTGGTGAGCAGCACGCGCCAGA
>JANOPR010000187.1:0-3368 GCA_031421955.1 Burkholderiales bacterium | reverse complement strand
CAGGCCGTGCTCGCGCTGGAGCCGCAGATCGTGGCCTGGTCGCAGGCCTTCACGGCCAAGGAGCACGCCCTGTTCCTCGGCCGCGGGCTGCATTACCCGATTGCCCTGGAAGGCGCGCTCAAGCTCAAGGAAATCAGCTACATCCACGCCGAGGCCTACCCGGCGGGCGAACTCAAGCATGGCCCCTTGGCGCTGGTGACCGCGGCGATGCCCGTGGTGACGGTGGCGCCGAACGACCAGCTGCTCGAGAAACTCAAGAGCAACATGCAGGAAGTGCGCGCCCGCGGCGGCGAGCTCTACGTCTTTGCCGACAGCGACACGCGCATCGAGAGCGGCCCGGGCCTGCACGTGATCCGCATGCCCGAGCACTACGGCGCGTTGAGCCCGATCCTGCATGTGGTGCCGCTCCAATTGCTGGCCTATCACACGGCGTGCGCACGGGGCACGGATGTCGACAAGCCGCGCAACCTGGCCAAGAGCGTGACGGTCGAGTGACTGACGTGAAACAGGCCGGCAAAGCCATGTCGCCGGCCCTCGTTGGGATCGACTGGGGCAGCAGCAACCTGCGCGTGGCCCTGCTCGATGCACAGGGCACGTTGCTCGATCGGCGCGAGAGCCCGGCCGGCGTCTTCACGGTGGCAGACGGCGACTTTGCGTCCGTCTTGTGGCCCCTGTGCGTCGACTGGGTCACCCTGTATCGGGTGCCCCTGCTGGCGTGCGGAATGATCGGCTCCAGGCAGGGCATCGTCGACGTGCCTTATGTGCCATGCCCCGCCGATGCGAACGATCTGGCACGCGCCCTGGGCCGCGTCGAGCTCAGGCCGGGCGCGCAACACACCTTGTTCATCGTGCCCGGGCTGAAGTCCGGTTCCGACGCCGCGGGCTGGGACGTCCTGCGCGGCGAAGAGACCCAGCTGCTGGGCGCCACGGTGGAGTCCGGCCAGTTGTTTGTGCTGCCGGGCACGCACTCGAAGTGGATGACGCGAGGCCCGGGTGGGCGGCTCGAGTCGTTCCAGACCTACATGACGGGCGAGTTGTTCGACCTGCTGCAGCGCCACAGCAGCCTGGCGCGCGTGATGTCGGCACCGCAATGGTCGCCCGAGGCCTTTGGGCACGGTGTGTCCGAAGCCCGCGAGGGCGCGCTGGAAGACCTGTTGTTTCGGGTCCGAACGGCCGGGCTGATGGAGCGATTCCCGTCCTCGGCGTTGGCCGACTACTTGTCGGGTCTGTTGATCGGTGCCGAGGTCAAGGCGGGCCTGCGCCGGTTCGCCGCGGCGGACACCCGCGAGCCGATCTCGGTGCTGGGTAGCGCGCAATTGACCCAACGCTACGCCATCGCGTTGGCGTCGTTCGGTCTGCCGGTGCGCGAACTCGCGGGCGACGCCGTATTCAGCGGCCTGATGTCGATTGCGCGGTCAGCCGGGTTGCTGGCCGGTCCGCGGGCGTCAACCTAGCCGCCCGCAAGAAAGAGGTCTCATGACGATCATTGCCATCCTGCGTGGGATCACGCCAGACGCCTTGCTTGAAGTCGCCGAGTGCCTCCTGCAATGCGGCATCAAGACCATCGAAGTGCCATTGAACTCGCCCCACGCGCTGCAAAGCATCCAGATGCTGCACGAGCGTTTTGCCGCCGAGGCGGTGATCGGCGCGGGCACGGTGCTCTCAGTGCGGCAGGTTGATGAGGTCGCGCAGGCCGGCGCCACGCTGGTCCTGTCGCCGGACATGAACGTCGAGGTCATCGCGCGCACACGCGCGCTGGGCCTGACTTCGATTCCAGGCGTCGCCACCCCCACCGAGGCCTTTCGGGCGCTGCAAGCCGGCGCCAGCGCGCTCAAGATGTTTCCCGCTGATGTGCTGGGCGTCGCGTCCTTGAAGGCCTGGCGCAGCGTGCTGCCAGCGGAGGTGCGCATCTTTGCCGTCGGCGGCATCGAAGCCGGCAACGCCGCAGCGTTCCTTGCCGCGGGTGCCGTAGGCGTGGGCGTCGGCGGTTGGCTCTACCGGCCTGGCTACAGCGTCGATCAAGTGCGCGCGTCGGCCATGCAGTTGGTGCGCAGCCTGGCCCGTGTCTCACCGCGCGTGGATTGACGGTCGCACAGGCGGCGCGTCGGCGCCTGCGCGCGAGGCACGGATGTGCACAGGCCGAGAGTCCTTGCCAGGTCGGTCACGGTAGAGTGACGGTCCGCGGCCGCAATGCCCGGACCGCAAGCACACCATGCCGCACTCGACATTCCCCGGCGCATCGGCCGATGGCGCTGCCGATTTCACTCTGCTGGGTGTCGGCCGGCACGCCCTGCGCGAGCCCATCACGGCGGCCTACCGGCGGCCGGAGCCCGAAGCCGTCGCCGAGTTGCTGAAGGTGGCCGCGTTGCCGCCCGCCGACAGTGAGCCGATCCAGGCGCTGGCACGGCGCTTGGCCCAGACCCTGCGCGAGCGCAAGGCCGCCAGCGGCCGCGCGGGCATCGTGCAGGCGCTATTGCAGGAATTCGCGCTCTCGTCGCACGAAGGCGTGGCCTTGATGTGTCTGGCCGAGGCCTTGTTGCGCATCCCCGATGCCGCGACCCGCGATGCGCTGATCCGCGACAAGATCAGCGCCGGCAACTGGAGCAGCCACCTGGGGCAAAGCCCGTCGCTGTTCGTCAACGCGGCGGCCTGGGGGTTGCTGCTGACCGGCAAGCTGGTGGCCACGCACAGCGAGGCCGGCCTGTCCTCGTCGCTGGGCCGGCTGATCGGCAAGGGCGGTGAGCCGCTGATCCGCAAGGGCGTGGACATGGCCATGCGCATGATGGGCGAGCAGTTCGTCACCGGCGAAACGATCGGCGAAGCGCTGCTGAACGCGCGCACGCTGGAGGCGCAGGGCTTCCGCTACTCATACGACATGTTGGGCGAGGCCGCGTTGACCGCTGCCGACGCCACACGCTACCTGGCCGCTTACGAGCGTGCGATCCACGCCATCGGCCAGGCCGCCGGGGGGCGAGGCATCCACGACGGCCCGGGCATCTCGATCAAGCTCTCGGCCCTGCACCCCCGCTACTGTCGCGCGCAGATCGGGCGCGTCATGGACGAGCTCTACCCGGTGCTGCTGCGATTGACAGAATTGGCCCGGCATTACGACATCGCGCTGAACATCGACGCCGAAGAGGCCGACCGGCTCGAGATCTCGCTCGACCTGCTGGAGCGCCTGTGCGCCGAGCCCGACCTGCGGGGCTGGAACGGGATCGGCTTCGTCGTCCAGGCCTACCAGAAGCGCTGCCCGTACGTGCTCGACCACCTGATCGACCTGGCCCGGCGCAGCGGGCGCCGGCTGATGATCCGCCTCGTCAAGGGCGCCTACTGGGACAGCGAGATCAAGCGCGCGCAGGTCGATGGCC
>JANOPR010000186.1:0-5053 GCA_031421955.1 Burkholderiales bacterium | reverse complement strand
GATCGATGGCCTGCCGGCCCATCTGCACCAGGCGGTCGGTGTTGGTGAAGGTGCCGGTCTTCTCGGGGAAGGCGCCGGCCGGCAGGATCACGTCGGCCAGGTAGGCGGTCTCGGTGAGGAAGATGTCCTGCACCACCAAATTCTCCAGCGCCGCCAGCGACTCGCGCGCGTGGTTGGCGTCGGGGTCGGACATCGCCGGGTTCTCGCCCTGCACGTACATGCCGCGGATCGTGCCGGCTTTGATGGCGTGCATGACCTCGACGACGGTCAGGCCGACCTGGTCGTCGAGCGTGCCCGGCGCGAGCTTCCACGCCTTCTCGAAGGACGCCCGCACCTCGGGCTTTGCGACATGCTGGTAGTCGGGCAGCATCATCGGGATCAGGCCGGCGTCGGATGCTCCTTGAACGTTGTTCTGTCCGCGCAATGGATGCAGTCCGGTGCCGGGGCGGCCGATCTGCCCGGTCATCAGCGACAGCGCGATCAGGCAGCGCGCGTTGTCGGTGCCGTGCACATGCTGGCTGATGCCCATGCCCCACAGGATCATCGAGGCGCGGCTCTTGGCGTACAGGCGTGCCACGTAGCGCAGGGTCTCGGCGTCGATGCCGCAGATCGGCGCCATCGCCTCGGGCGTGTAGGCCGCGACGTTCTGGCGCAGCTCTTCGTAGCCGATGGTGCGGCTGGCAATGAATTCCTCGTCGACGAGGCCTTCGCTGACGATCACGTTCATCATCGCGTTGAGCATCGCCACGTCGGTGTCGGGCTTGAACTGCAGGAAACGGTGCGCCACGCGCGACAGGTCCGAGCGGCGCGGGTCCAGCACGATCAGCTTGGTGCCGTTCTGGGTCGCGTTCTTCAGGAAGGTCGCGGCCACCGGGTGGTTCACGCTCGGGTTGGCGCCGATCAGGAACACCACATCAGCTTTCGTGACGTCCATGACCGGGTTGCTGACCGCACCCGAGCCGATGCCCTCGAGCAACGCCACCACCGACGAGGCGTGGCACAGGCGCGTGCAATGGTCGACGTTGTTGCTGCCGAATCCCGTGCGCACCAGCTTCTGGAACAGGTAGGCCTCTTCGTTGCTGCCCTTGGCCGAGCCGAATCCTGCCAGCGACTTCTTGCCATGCGTGTCGCGAATGGCCTTCAGGCCACCGCCGGCGAAGGCAATGGCTTCGTCCCAGCTTGCCTCGCGGAAGATGTCCATCACGCGCGTGGGGTCCATCACGAAGTCGCCAGTCTTGGGCGGCGCATCGGCACGGCGGATTAGCGGCTTCGTGAGGCGCTGCGGGTGGTGGGCGTAGTCGAAGCCGTAGCGCCCCTTGACGCACAGGCGGCCCTGGTTGGCCGGGCCGTCGCGGCCTTCGACGAAGAGGATCTGATTGTCCTTGACGTTGTAGGTGAGCTGGCAGCCCACACCACAGTAGGGGCACACCGATTCGACCTGCTTGTCGGGCACCGTCAGCGCGGCATCGCGTGCCGGCATCAAGGCGCCCGTCGGGCAGGCCTGGACGCACTCGCCGCAGGCCACGCAGGTCGAAGCGCCCATGGCGTCGTCCATGTCGAAGACGATCTTGGCGTGTTCGCCACGGAAGGCCAGGCCGATGACGTCGTTGACCTGTTCGTCGCGGCAGGCGCGCAGGCAACGCGTGCACTGGATGCAGGCGTCCAGGTTGACCGCTATCGCCGGATGCGACAGGTCTTGCGCAGGCTGCGCGCGCGCCGTGAAGCGCGGCTTGCCGACGCCGAGTTTCGCGGCCCATTGGTCGACCTCGTTGTGCCGCGTGTACTCGCGCTCGGGCATGTCGGCCAGCAGCAGTTCGAGCACCAGCTTCTGCGATTGCAGGGCACGCTGGCTGTCGGTCGTGACCTTCATGCCTGCGCTGGGATAGCGGCAGCACGAGGGCGCGAGCACGCGCTCGCCGTCGATCTCGACCACGCAGGCGCGGCAGTTGCCGACTTCCGCGAGCCCGGGCTTGTAGCAGAGATGCGGAATCTCGACGCCTTCGCGCCGGGCAGTCTCGATGATCGTCTCATTGGCGCGGCCGGCGACGGTTTTGCCATTGAGCTCGAAGCTCACGGTCGGCGCGTCGAGGGCGGCGGCTTCCTTGCGGGTGATGGCGTTCATTTCGTTCGGTCCTTCGGGGCCTTGCGATGTGCGTCGGTGGCGTGCCAGCCTGCCGGGTCCCGGCAGGCTGGCGCGCAAAGATCGCAATCGAGCACCCAATCGCTCAACGCAGTTCCTCAGGAAAATACTTGACGACGCAATCGACCGGGTTGGGCGCAGCTTGGCCCAGGCCGCAGATCGAGGCGTCGCGCATCACGGCCGACAGGTCCGCCAGCAGCGGCAGGTCCCATTTCGGCTCGGCGATCAGGGCCGAGGCCTTGGCCGTGCCGTTGCGGCAGGGCGTGCACTGGCCGCAGGATTCGTGGGCGAAGAAACGCATCATGTTGCGCGCCGCGGCCACGGCGGTGTCCTGATCCGACAGCACGATCACCGCGGCCGAGCCGATGAAGCAGCCGTAGGGTTGCAGGGTGTCGAAGTCGAGCGGGATGTCGCCCATCGATGCGGGCAGGATGCCGCCCGAAGCGCCGCCAGGCAGGTAGCCGTAGAAACGATGGCCCTCTTGCATGCCGCCGCAATGCTCGGCGATCAATTCGTGCATCGTGATGCCCGCCGGCGCCAGCTTCACGCCGGGGCTCCTGACGCGGCCCGAGACCGAAAACGAGCGCAGGCCCTTGCGGCCATGACGGCCGTGCGATGTGAACCAGGCGCCGCCGCGCTCCAGAAGATCGCGCACCCAGTACAGGGTCTCGAAATTGTGTTCGAGCGTGGGCCGGCCGAAGAGACCCACCTGCGCCACATAGGGCGGGCGCAGGCGCGGCATGCCGCGCTTGCCCTCGATCGATTCGATCATCGCCGACTCTTCGCCGCAGATGTAGGCCCCCGCGCCGCGGCGCAGGACGACTTCGGGCATGCCGGCGTACGGCGGCTTGGCGCGCAGTTGGGCGAGTTCGGCCTCGAGCATTGCGCGGCAGCAGTGGTATTCGTCGCGCAGGTAGATGTAGATGCGCGCGATACCGACCGCCCAGGCGGCGATCAGCATGCCCTCGAGAAAGCGGTGCGGGTCGCGCTCGAGATAGAAGCGGTCCTTGAAGGTGCCGGGCTCGCCTTCGTCGATGTTCACCGCCATCAGCCGCGGCGCGGCTTCGTTGCGAACGATGCGCCACTTGCGCCCGGCCGGGAAGCCCGCGCCGCCCAGGCCGCGCAGGCCCGAGTCTTCCAGCGTCTTGATCACCGACTCGACATCGTGTTCGCCGGCGATGCATTGCCTGAGCAGCTTGTAGCCGCCCTGCGCTTCGTAGGCGGCGCGGTCGATGAAGCCTTCGGGCTGGTGCGTCGTCTGGCCGGCCTGCACCTTGCGCTGGACCGACTCGCAGGTTGCGCCGGCCACCGGATGCTGACCGACCGCCACTGCCGGCGCCTGCTCGCAGCGGCCGATGCAGGGCGCCGCGATCACGCGCACGTGCTTGCCCAGCAGTTTGGGCAGCCGCGCCAGCAGGTCCTGCGCACCGGCCATCTCACACGACAAGCCGTCGCAGACCCGCACCGTCAACGCGGCAGGCGCCTCGCCGCCTTCCTTGACGATGTCGAAGTGGTGATAGAAGCTGGCGACCTCGTAGACCTCGGTCTGCGCCAGGTCCATCTCGCGCGCCAGCGCCGCCAGATGGCGCGCACTGAGGTGACCGTAGTGGTCCTGCAGGCGGTGCAGGTGCACGATCAACTGGTCGCGCGCGCGGGGAGCCTGGCCGAGCAGCGCGCGCACGTCGTCCAGCGCCGCCGGATCGACCACACGGCCCTTGGGCGCCTCGCGCTTGCGCTGGCGCACGGGCCCCGCGGCCAGGATGGGAATTGTCTTCGCGCTCATCAGATGGCTTCCGTCAGATTGCGCCCTCGGCGCGCAGCAGGGCAACTTCGCCGGCGCTGAACCCGAGCTGGGTCAGCACTTCATCGGTGTGCTCGCCGAGCAGGGGCGAGCGCGTGACCTCGGTCGGGCTGTCAGACATCTTGATCGGGTTGCCCACGCTCAGGTACTTGCCGCGTGCCGGGTGGTCAACCTCGACCACCGTGCCGGAGGCGCGCAGCGCGGGTTCGCTGGCGATCTCCTTCATCGACAGGATCGGCCCACACGGGATGTCATGGCGGTTGAGGATCTCCATCGCCTCGAACTTGTCCTTGGTCATCGTCCACTGCTCGATGCGGGAGAAGATCGGTTTCAGGTGCAGCAGCCGTGCCTGCGGCGTGGCATAGGCCGCGTCGGTGACCCATGTGGGCTCGCCGATCACGTCGCACACGGCGGGCCACACGGCCGACTGGGTGATGAAGTAGATGTAGGCGTTGGGGTCGGTCTCCCAGCCCTTGCACTTGAGGATCGCGCCGGGCTGGCCGCCGCCCGAGGCGTTGCCCGCGCGCGGCACCGCGTCGCCGAACTTGCCGTCCGGGTACTGCGGGTACTCGTGCAACGTGTGCGTGCTATCCAGGCGTTGCTGGTCTCGCAGCTTGACGCGGCACAGGTTCAGCACGGCGTCCTGCATCGGAGCCAGCACTTTCTGCCCCCGGCCGGAGTGGGTGCGCTGGTACAGCGCGGCGACGATACCCAGCGCCAGGTGCAGGCCGGTGCCGCTGTCGCCGATCTGGGCGCCGCTGATCAGCGGCGGGCCCGCGGGCATGCCGGTGGTCGAGGCCGATCCGCCGGCACATTGGGCGACGTTTTCATAGACCTTGCACGACTCGGAGGGCCCGGCGCCAAAGCCTTTGATCGAGGCCACGATCATGCGCGGGTTGACGCCCTGGATGTGATCCCAGGTGATGCCCATGCGGTCGAGTGCGCCGGGCGCGAAGTTCTCCACCAGCACGTCGCAGCTTTCAATCAACCGGTCGAGCACGGCCAGGCCCTGCGGACTCTTGGTGTCGATCGTCACCGAGCGCTTGTTGTGGTTGAGCATCGTGAAGTAGAGGCTGTCCGCGCCCGGAATGTCGCGCAGCTGGCTGCGCGTG
>JANOPR010000185.1:0-7645 GCA_031421955.1 Burkholderiales bacterium | reverse complement strand
CTGCTGCGCCACACCCTGGGGCGCTGGCTCGAAGCCCGCGGCTGGGGCGGTGAGTTCGACGTGCAGCGGCGCGCGGAAGAAGTTCCGGTGGCCGGGTTTGTCGCGCTAGCGCAGGGCCTCGGGCGCGGTTGAACGTGCCGTGCGCCGCGCCTTCCAGGCGCCGAAGATCGCGATCAGGCCGGGGATCAGGATCATCGCCCAGATGATCTTGTCCAGGTTCTCCTTGACCCACGGCAGGTTGCCGAACAGGTAGCCCGCGCCGACCAGGCTCACGACCCACAGCGTGCCGCCGGTGACGTCGTAGAAGGTGAAACGGCTGCGCGTCATCTGCGCCACGCCGGCCACGAAGGGCGCGAAGGTGCGCAGGAACGGCATGAAGCGCGCCAGCACCAGCGTGATGCCACCGTAGCGTTCGTAGAACTCATGTGCCTGCTCGAAGGCCCGCTTGTTGAAGAACCGGCTCTGTTCCCACTGGAACACGCGCGGCCCGAAGTGGCGGCCGATGGCGTAATTGGTCTGGTTGCCCAGCACCGCCGCAGCAATCAGCAGGGCCATCGACAGCGGCATGTTCATCAGGCCCACACCGCACAGCGCACCGACCACGAACAACAGCGAGTCGCCGGGCAGGAAGGGCATCACGACGACGCCCGTCTCGGTGAAGATGATCAGGAACAGCAGCGCGTAGACCCAGGCGCCGTAAGCCAGCACGAAGGTCTGCAGGTGCACGTCGACGTGCAGGATGAAGTCGAGCAGGAACTGGAGGGCTTCGGTCATGGGGCGGATTATCCCGGCGCGCAGGGCAACACGCGCCCAAATGCGTCAGCACGGCGTGCTCAGCGTCACAACACGGCAGCTGCAGTGCTCGAGTCGACGTCGCAGAGGTTGGACAGCTCGCGCAACTCGTCGAGCAATGGCAGGGCGGCGAGCACCGTGTCAGCATCAACACCGAAATCGATCAGGCAGGCGACTTCGTCGACCTCGATCGCCTTGAGCTTGTCGGTCATGTCCAGGCACGCATCCATCGTGCCGAGCAGCGAACTTGTGGCGTAGTAGCGCTCGAACGAGAACTCCAGGGCATCGTTGACATCGTCCTGCGTCAGCGCGTCGGTGCTCATCGCGCACTGTTTCTGGAAGAACGGCACCGACGCGGTGTAGTTGCCCACCAGATTTGCCGAACTGCCGAGGTAGCGCAGCATGGGTGCCTTGACGCAGCGCCGCACCTCGGCGTCGTCCTCGCCAACGAAGGTGTGGAGCATCAGCGTGACGGTCCCCTGCCCCGCGTGGCCGGCGGCGGCCCAGGCCTGCCTGTAGGCTGCGATTTTTCCGGCAAGGCCTTCGAGCGACTGCCCCAACAGGTGCGTCAGGACGTTCAACCCCAGAGCTCCCGCACGGCGGAACGTCTCGGGGTTGCCCGCCGCCGTGATCCAGATCGGCAACTCGCGCTGCACCGGCCGCGGCATGGTGTGCAGCTGCACGGTGTCGCCCAGCGCATTGACCGCCTCGAAGCTCGCGCCGGCCCACAGGCGGCGCAACTCGTGCACGCGCTCGAACAGCAACTCGCCGCGCCGCTCGTAAGTGCCCGGCGGCGCGAGGACGAAGTCGTTGGGAAACCAGCCCGAGGCCAGCCCGAGATCGACCCGCCCACCGGACAGGAAGTCGACCACCGACCACTCCTCGACCACGCGCACCGGGTGGTGCAGCGGCACGACCACGCTGCCCGAGCGGATGCGCACGTTGCGCGTGATCGCCGCCAGCGCCGCCGCCATCACCGACGGGTTGGGCGACAGACCGCCGAAGGCGTGGAAGTGGCGCTCCGGCGCCCAGACTGCGGAGAACCCATGTGTGTCGGCGAAGCGCGCACTCTCGAACAGCAAGCGCCGTTGCGCCTGGGCAGCGGGCCCGCCTTCGTCGCTGGCGAAGTAATACAGGCCGAAGGCCAGCGGGCGGTCGAGATGGGCGTCGGGGTCGATCTGCATGCGCTTGCCTGGAGTGGGCGGCATTGCATTTCAACGGCACGGGCGGTACTTCGACTTGACCCAGATTAAGGACCGGCTGGCCATGCACCACCGACTCCGGGGGGCATACGACGACGCCCTTGATCCAGGTCAGCGACAGGCGCCCCGCCCTGCCTAGCATCGACCGCGACCGCTCAACAGCCTGGAGTCCGCACATGGAAACCGCCTCGGAGATCGCCGTGCGCCTGTCCCGCGCCTCGTGCAAGAAGTTCTACGACGTCTACAACGCCTTCGACTGGCCACAGACCTTGCAGGAGGGCGCCTGGTGCATGCCGCCCGAGCAGATCTCGATCTACGGCACCCCGGCCTACGACGCCCTGGACGAGGCCCAACGCAAGCGGCTCAGCCTGCACGAGATGGCCAACCTGTTCAGCTTGGTGCTGCAGGGCGAGAAGCTGCTGGTGCAGGGCCTGGCGCACCGCCTCTACAGCACCAGCAACAACCACGAGATCACCGAGTACCTGCATCACTTCCTCGACGAAGAAAACAAGCACATGGTGATGTTCGGCGAGTTCTGTCACCGCTACATCGGCAAGGTCTACCCCGAGAAGAAGATGGCCTTGCCGCGCGACTTCGCCAAGGGCGAGGAGGAGGTGATGTTCTTCTGCCTGGCGATGGTCGTCGAGGAGTTGGGCGACTACTACAACCTCGTGGTCGAGAAGGACGAACGCGTGGACCCGCTCGTGCGCGAGATCAACAAGGTGCATCACATCGACGAGGCGCGTCACCTGGCCTTCGGTCGCGTCTATGCGGCCGAGCTGTTCGACCGCTACAGCCCGCAGTGGTCGCCCGAGACACTGGCCGGATTCCGGCAATGGCTGGCGCAGTACCTGAAGTCGTCCCTGGGGGACTACTACAACCCGAGCGTGTACCGCGACGCCGGTATCGCCGATGCCTACGAAGTGCGCCAGGCCGCGCTGAACCACCCCAGTTGCATCGAGCATCGGCAACGCGTGTCGGACAAGGTCGTGCGCTACTTCGTCAAGGCCGGCCTGCTCGCCCAGACGCCGGCCGTCTGAGATAACGGCCCCAAGCTCGCTGCGCTCGCGCCCCCCGAGGGGAGCTCAGGCCGCTTGGGAGCGGCCCGGCGCAGGCCTGAGTGCGCGGCGCCGCCACGTCAGTGCCGGCGACCAGGCGGCTGCGACAATGCAGCCATGACGCTGGCCCTTCGCTCGACGCCCGCGGCGCCGCGCCGCCCGATCCGCGACCTGCCCGACGAACTGGTGAGCCAGATCGCGGCCGGCGAGGTCGTCGAACGCCCGGCCTCGGTCGTGCGCGAGCTGGTCGACAACGCTCTGGACGCCGGCGCATCACAGATCAACGTCAAGCTGATGGCCGGCGGCGTGCGCCAGATCGTCGTCGAGGACGACGGTGCGGGCATCGTCAAGGAGGAGCTCGCGCTGGCGCTGCGGCGCCACGCCACCAGCAAGATCGCCAGCCTGGCCGACCTCGAGGGCGTGGCCACGATGGGCTTTCGCGGCGAGGCGCTGGCGGCCATCGTATCGGTGTCGGAAATGTCCATCGCCAGCCGCACCGCCGACGCGCCACATGCGACACGCCTCGACGCCCGGAGCGGCGAGCTCGGCCCGCTGGCGCGCGCGGTCGGCACCAGCGTCGAGGTGCGCGAGCTGTTCTTCTCCACACCGGCCCGGCGCAAGTTCCTCAAGACCGACGCCACCGAACTGGCGCATTGCGTCGATGCCGTGCGCCGCCATGCCCTGGCACGGCCCGATGTCGGGTTCGCGGTCTGGCATGAAGGCCGCCTGATGGCGCAAGGGCGCGTGGCGCCCGACGCGCAGGCGCGCCTGGCCGACGTGATGGGCGCGGAGTTCATGGCCGCCAGCGTGGCCCTGCAGGCGCAGGCCGGCCCCTTGCGGCTGCACGGCCGCGTGGGCCTGCCCGACGCCGCGCGCGCGCGCGCCGACCAGCAATACACCTATGTCAACGGCCGCTATGTGCGCGACCGCGGCGTGGCGCACGGCGTGCGCAGCGCCTTCGAGGACGTGCTGCACGGGGCGCGCCAGCCGGTCTACGTGCTGTTCATCGACATCGATCCTCAGCGTGTCGACGTCAATGTGCACCCGACCAAGATCGAGGTCCGTTTTCGCGACGCCCGCGAAGTGCACCAGGCCGTGCACCACGCCGTCGAGAACGCGCTGGCCGTGCCGCGCGCTGCAACCGCTGCGGCGCCTGCGCCGGCCGGTGCTTCGCTGTCTCTGACTCCAGCGCCGTGGCGTCCCCCCGCCCCGGTGCAGGCCGGCCTGGCACTGCAGCAGGCCGCCACCCTGTATGCCCGTGAAGCCCCGGCGCCGGCGTATGTGGCGGCGGCCGGGCCCGCGGCGGCCTCGAACACCGATTGGCCGCTCGGCCGCGCGCTGGCGCAGCTCGGCGGCGTTTACATCCTGGCCGAGAATTCGCACGGGCTCGTGATCGTCGACATGCACGCCGCGCACGAGCGCATCGTCTACGAGCGGCTCAAGCGCCAGTTGGGCGCGGCCGCACTCGAGTCTCAGCCGCTGCTGATTCCGGCCACCTTCGCAGCCACGCTGGCCGAGATGGCCTGCGCGCAAGAGCATGCGGCGACGCTGCAGGCCTTGGGCTTGGACGTCGCCCCATTGGCGGCCACCACGCTGGCGGTGCGCTCGCGCCCGGCCGCGCTGGCCGATGCCGACCCGGTGGCGCTCGCGCGCTCAGTGCTGGCCGAGCTGGCGCAGCATGACGCCAGCCGCGTGGTCGAGCGCGCGCGCGACGAGCTGTTGTCGACGATGGCCTGCCACGCCGCGGTGCGCGCCAATCGGCGCCTCACCGAGGGCGAGATGAACGCCCTGCTGCGCGACATGGAAGCCACCGAGCGCAGCGACCAGTGCAACCATGGCCGACCCACCTGGCGGCAGGTCACGCTGAAGGAACTCGACGCCCTGTTCCTGCGCGGCCGCTGAGCGCGCGTCTCGTCAGGCCACGCGCCGAAGGCTGGCGCGACCGCGGCCCAGGGTGCCGCCGAACAGGTTCTTCGGATCGTCGAGCTGGGGCACCAGGTCGATCTGCGAACTGGCGCCGCGCTGCTCGGCCAACAGCGCGTAGAGGAAGCGCAGCGCCGAGTAGTCTTCGAGCGCGAATCCCACCGAGTCGAAGATCGTCACTTCCGACGCCGCCGCGCGCCCCGCCTTCTTGCCGCGCACGATGCTGGCGAACTCGACGACTGGAAATTCCGGCGCGAGTTGCTGGATCTCGCCCTCGATGCGCGACTGCGGCTCGTACTCGACCACGACGCGCGCATCGCTGCGCAGCAGGATGTCGGCATGCAACTCGGTCTTGCCCGGGCAGTCGCCACCGACGGCATTGATGTGCATGCCGGCCTCGATCATCGAGGGCTCGAGGATCAGGGCATTGCACTTGTCGGCCGTGACCGTGGTCACGATGTCGGCGCCATGCACGGCATGCGCGGTGTCGACGCAGCGCACCACCGCAAGGTCGGCCAGTTCGGGCATGGCGCGCAGGTTGCGCTCGAGCTTGGCGGTGGCCTCACCGTCAACGTCATAGACGCGCAGTTCGCGGATACCCAGCATGCGATGGAAGGCGATGGCCTGGAACTCGCTCTGTGCACCGTTGCCGATCAACGCCATCGAGCGGCTGTCGGGCCGCGCGAGGTATCTGGCGGCCAGCGCCGACATCGCCGCGGTGCGCAAGGCGGTGGTCACGGTCAGCTCGGACAGCAGCAGCGGATAGCCGGTGTCGACGTCGGCCAGCACGCCGAATGCGGTCACGGTCAGCAACCCGGCGGCGGTGTTCTTTGGGTGGCCATTGACGTACTTGAACGAAAAGAAGCGGCCGTCGCTGGTCGGCATCAACTCGATCACGCCGTCGGCCGAATGGCTGGCCATGCGGGCCGATTTCTCGAAGTCGGGCCAGCGCGCATAGTCGGCCTTGATTTCGCCGGCCAGGCGCTCGATAAAGGGCGCCACGCCCTGGGCATGAACCAGGCGTTCGATGTCTGCCACGCCGATGTAATCAACCACAGGCAAGTCTCCTGAACTTCACTCTTTCCATTTTCCGGGGGCTCAGAGCCAAAGAAAAGGCAGCATATAGATCATATCGACACACTAATTGATCATAATGCCACCTCACACTGACACTTAGATCAATGGACGACACCGACCACCAACTCATTGCCCTGCTCCGCGCCAACGCGCGTGCGCCGGTGGCGGCGTTGGCCAAGCAGCTCAAGGTGGCGCGAGGCACGGTGCAGAACCGCCTGGCCAAGCTCGAAGCGTCGGGCACCATCGCCGGCTACACGGTGCGCCTGAAGCCCCAGGCCGAAGAGCACCGCATCCGCGCACTGACCACGATCGCCGTCGAAGGCAACCGCGGTGACGCGGTGTTGCGCACGCTGCGCGGCGACCCGGCGGTTCAAGCACTGCACTCGACCAATGGGCGCTGGGACATCGTGGCCGAGTTGCGTGCCGAGAACCTCGCGTCGTTCGATCGCGTACTCGGGCGCATCCGCCTGATCGAAGGCATCGCCAGCACAGAAACCAGCCTGCTGTTGTCGACGCACAAGCTGTGAGGCCATCGCCCATCGCAGCCTTGTGCCAATATCGACGCCAATGAACCGTGCAATGACCCGCAAACGATCCATCCACCTGGCCCTGGCCGCAGCCCTGTCGCTGCTGCTCACGCTGGCCGGCTGCGCCACGCTGGATGAAAAACAGCGCGAATGGATATTCCAGCCCAGCGACCACAGCTGGCGGGGCGGCACGGCCGCCGCCGAAGGCATGAGCGACGTCTGGATCGAGTTCAAGGCGCAGGGTGCGGGCGCCGATGCGGCCCCTGTCAGGCTGCATGGCCTGTGGCTCGGCCAAGCGCGCGCCGACGCGCCGGTGCTGCTCTACCTGCACGGCGCGCGCTGGGACGTGCGCTCGAGCGCGCATCGCATGCGGCGCATGCACGAACTCGGGTTTGCCGTGCTCGGCATCGACTACCGCGGCTTTGGCAAGAGCACGGCCGGCCTGCCCTCCGAAGCCATGGCCGATGAAGACGCGCTGGCCGCCTGGCGCTGGCTTGCAGCGCAGCACCCCCAGGCCAAGCGCTACCTCTTTGGCCACTCGCTCGGCGGCGCCATCGCGGTGAGCCTGGCCGGCGAGCTTGACGATGCCGCTGGCTTGATTGTCGAAGGCGCCTTCACGTCGATCCCCGACGTCTTGCAGACGACGAAATGGGGCTGGCTGCCGGTGGCGCCGCTGATCACGCAACGCTTCGACGCCGGCGCGCAGATCCAGCACGTCAAGGCGCCGCTGCTGGTCGTGCACGGCAGCGCCGATCGACTGATCCAGCCCGCGCTCGGCCGCGCGTTGTTCGAGCGCGCGCGCGAACCCAAACGCTTCCTGCTCGTCGATGGCGGCAGCCACCACAACACCAATGCGGTCGGCCACGCCGCCTACCGCGACGCCGTCGCCGAACTCTTCGGCGTACGCGCCAACCCCTGAACATGGCCACCCTCAAGCTGAAGAAAGACAAGCCGCCGGCACGCACGCGCAGCGAGCCCCGCGGCCCGCTGCGCGGCGTGGCCGCGCCACGCAAGCAGGTCACGCTGGCGCAGGCGCAGGCCGAGCGCGCCGCCCGTGCCGAGCCCC
>JANOPR010000184.1:0-12183 GCA_031421955.1 Burkholderiales bacterium | reverse complement strand
GGCCGCGCCCGCCGCCTTGCTCGCGCCGAGGCCTGTGCCAGAAAGCGGACCCACGCAAACACGCGCAATGGGCTGAAACGTGCCAGCGGATACGAAGTGCGTTTCATCCTAGCCCATTGGGAAAGTGCTTGGCCGCGTAGTAGTCCCAGACCTTTTGCAGCAGGACCGGGCGCGACAGGTTGGCACCGATGAGGGCGCACTCTTCGGCGCTCAAGGGTTCGGGCAGGCCGATCTGCAGCGACAGGTACTGGCGGTGCGCGTTTTCCTCGAGGTAGATGGCCTGCACGCAGGCGTCGAGCACCGACGCCGCCACCGACACCGCGCCGTGGCGTCGCAGCAGCGCGGCCTTGGCGCCACCGAGGAAGGCGGCGACTTCGCTGCCCAGCGCAGCCGAGTTGATCGAGGCCGTCTTCGGGAACGTGGCCACCGGGCCGAGGACGGCCGCCTGCATCGTGACCGGCTGCCAGCCATGCCCGGTGGTGGTCAACACGGTCGACCAGCGCGGATGCGTGTGCACCACCGCGTGAACGTCGGGGCGCTGCAGGTAGATCTGCGCGTGCAGGTGGAACTCCATCGGCGGCTTGCGATCGCCCGCCAGGACTCGGCCGTCGAAGTCGACCTCGATGAAGTCGGCCTCGGCGATGCGGCTGCGCACCGAGTCGGCGGCGTTGATCAGCAGGCCGCGGCCATCGGCCAGGCGGGCGCTGAAGTGGCCGTTGAAGTCGATGATTTCCTCGCGCTCGAGGATGGCCAGCGCCAGAGCCAGCGAACGGCGCAGTTCAGGCGTGGTGAGGGTCATGTCCGTGTCCGTGTCCGTGTCCGTGTCCGTGTCCGTGATCGTGATCGTGATCGTGCCCCTGCGCGTGGCCGGGGGCATGCCCCTGCGCACCTTCAGGGTCGTGCCGGTGCATGGCGCCGTCGCCATGGCGGTGCCAGCCGCTCAGGTCCGATTTGCCGTGCGACCTGGGGTCTTCGCTGAAGACCAGCGACTTGATCGTCACCGGCACCGTCAGCGAGGGCATGCGGATGCGCCCGAGGTCGATGAAGTCGAACCCCCACAAGGTGATGCCGTCGATCACCAGCACTTCGCCCGTGACGCGCGGGTCGTCCTGGATCAGGTGCCCCAAGGTCAGCGCAATGTCGCCGTCGGCCACCACGTACAGCGGCCGACCCGCGCGCAGCGTGTTCGGGATCGCCGCCAGCAGGCCCTCGGCCAGAGCGGCCAGGCGCGCATACGACGGGGCGCCGCTCCAGCGCAGCGACAGCGCGTTGTCCTGATCGCCCTCGACGAGGTCGTGGCGCAGGAACGACTTTCGCAGTGCCTGTGTCACGTCGGCGGCAACGATCGTGTCGGGCAGTGCAAGCGCGAGCGGCACCACCTGCAGGTTCTTGCGCGGCAGCAGCGCGCCAGGGTTGGAGACGAAGGTGGTGTTGCCGCTGAGTTGCACGCTGTACTCGGACGCGCCGAGCACGGTGGCGCGCAGGCACTCGCCAGCCGGCAGCAGCGGCCAGGGCAGCGCGCCGGCATCCAGGTGCGCGCGAATCGCATGCCCGAAGAGCTTGCCCAGGTCATTGAAGTCGCGCGGCTCGCGGCCGTAGACATACTCTCCGACACCACCCGAGAACATGATGCCGCCCAGGTCTTCCAGCGGCGGCAACGGGTCGGTCAGCAGCAGGTCGGCAAGGTCGCTGTCGGTGAACTGCTGCTGCAGGATGCGCAGCAGTGCGTCGGCCATGCCCTGGGCCACCTGCGCCAACTGCGCCCGCGTGACGACGCTGCCGAGCTGCCAGTCGAAGCCGGCGCGCAGCGCATGGCCGCGCCCGGCCGGGTCCAGGCGCGTGATGCGGCCCGCGTCGTCGACCACCAGCAGGCGCCCGCCCAGGTGCACCGCCGCCGTGGCGCGCAACTCGCCTTTGTCGACCAGGCCGAGCTTGGTCGTGCCGCCGCCGATGTCGATGTTGAGGATGCGCGACGCCGCATCGTAAGAGCGCCGCGCAGCGCCCGAGCCGTAGACGGCCAGCATGCATTCCATGTGGTGCCCGGCTGTGGCGCAGACGAACTCGCCACCCTGCTCGGCCAGCACCGCCGCGATGGCCTGGCCGTTCTCGCGGCGCAACGCCTCGCCGGTCAGGATCACGGCGCCGGCATCGACGTTGTCGGCATGCACGCCGGCCGCGGCGTAGGCGCTCTCGATGATCCGGCCCAGGGCCTGGGCGTCGATCAGGGTCTCGCTCTGGTAGGGCGTCAGCGTGTTCGGCGACTGGTAGATCGGCTCGCGCGAGACCACCACATAGCGTGTGGACAACTGGTCGGCCACCCGCTGCAGGTGGATCTTGGAGAACACCACCTGGGTGCCGGCCGAGCCGATGTCGATGCCCACGCTGTTGAGGATCACGTTGTCCTGCACCCACAGCGCATGGTCGGCGGCATTGGGCGTGCCGTCGAAGTCGTGGTCATGGTCGTGGTCGCTGTCCTGGCCATGCTCATGCAAGGCGTTCTCGCCCCCCTGATGGTCTTTCAGGCTGTGCGGCGGGGCCGCGGGTCGATCGGGATGGCGGGGGTCGGACACGCGCGGCCTCAGATCTTGAACGATTCGAGCGACTCGGGCGCGAACAGTTCGTCGGGCGTGAGCAGGCGCTTGGACAGGCCCTGCTCGAAGTGATAGCGCAGGAAGGTCTGGAGCGTCTTGCGGTTGCGCTCCAGGCCATAGGGCCAGTAGTCGTCGCCCATTTCGCGGCAGGCGTCCTCGAAGTGCGCGCCGGCCCACGGCAGCATGGCCTTGAGCGCCGCGGTCTCCTGCAGGTCTTCGTAGGTGCGGCGCTGGGCCTGCACGAAGGCCTTGTACAGCGACTGCGCGACCCAGCGGTTGGCCTCATAGACATCGCGGCGGATCGCCACCGTGTGCATGATCGGAAAGATGCCGGTGGCGCGGAAGTACTGCCGCTCGACGTCGACGTAGTTCTCGAACAATCGCTTGACGCGCCCGCCGCCGCTCAGGAACGACGAGGGCATGCGCGCCGTGTGCAGGGCGTCGATCTCGCCGTCGAGCAGCATCTGCGACAGGGTTTGTGTCGGCCCGATCGGCTCGACGCGGATATTGGGCGGCAGGTCGAGCTTGACCTTTTCCACGCGCCCGGTCTCTTCGACGCCGCCGGTGTGATAAGTCACGCTGTCGACCGGCACGCCGTAATGCTCGGACAGGATGCCGCGGATCCAGACCGGCGCCGTCATCTGGTATTCGGGCGTGCCGATGCGCTTGCCGATCAGGTCCTTGGGCTCGCGGATGCCGGCGTTGGCATTGACGTAGATGCACGAGTGGCGGAAGAAACGCGAGGGGTAGACCGGAATCGCGATGAAGGGCCGCTCGGCCTTGCCCAGCGAGACCGTGTACGACGACAGCGAGATCTCCGCGCAGTCGAATTCGCGGTGGCGCATCATGCGAAAGAAGGTCTCTTCCACCGGCATGTTCAGGTAGTTCAGATCAATGCCGTCGGGCTGCACGCTGCCGTCCATCAGGGCGCGCGTGCGGTCGTAGTTCCAGCAACCGAGGGAGAGCTTGAGTTTGGACACGGGACTTCCTTGAGCCGGCAGGCAGGTCAGTAGAAGGCGTCGAAGTGCACCTGCTCGCCGGGCACCTTGGCGTCGAACAACATGCGCTGCGTCGCGGTGGCCATCGCGGGCGGGCCCGCGAAGTAGATTTCCATCTGCGCCAACCGTGCGCCAAAGCGTTGCAGCGCGACCTCGTGCAGGTAGCCCACCGAACCCGACCAGTCGGCACCGGGGCCGTCGGCGGGAGCCGAGATCGCCGCGTGATAGCTCAAGCGCTGGCCCCATCCGGGCAACTCGCGCAGCATGTCCTCGCCGCAGACATCGGCCGGCGTACGGGCGCCGTAGAGGAAGTGCAACGCTCTTGCGGCCAAGCGGGGTTCGACCATCGCGGCGCGGGCGATCGAGATCATCGGCGCCAGGCCCGATCCCCCCGCCAGGCACAGGATGTCGCGCGGCGCGTCGCGCTTCAACCAGGCCATGCCGTAGGGGCCGTCGATCTCGATCGATTGGCCGATCGCGAGTTGGTCGAACAGGGCGGCGCTGCCCTGCCCGCCGGGCACGCGGCGCACCTGGAACTCCCAGCGCAGCCCATCACCGGCGGTGTTGCTCATCGAATAGGCGCGAGCACCGGCTACGCCGGGCAGGTAGGCCAGTGCGTATTGGCCGGGCTCGAACTGCTGGGCGCTGCCAAGCCGCAATCCGAACTCGCTGATGTCGGCAGTGATGGCGCGCCGGGCTTCGAGGACGGCCGCGGTTCGCTGCGGCCGGTGCGGCGGCGCGTAGCGCGCCTCGAGTCGCACCTTGAGCACGCAATCGCTTTGCGCCTGCGCCTGGCAGCCCAGGTAGCGATTGCGCTGGCGGTCCTTGTCAGTCCAGGCCGGGGCTTGCGGCCAGTTCATCTGCACCTCGCCTTCGACGAGTTCGAACTTGCAGGTGCCGCAGGAGCCGACATTGCACTCGTAGGGGAATCCCAGGCCGGCCCGCTGCGCAGCGCGCAGCACGGTGTCGCCGCGCTCGCAGGCGAAGGCGGCATCGCTGCCGGCCACTTGGATCCGGTGCTCGGTTGCAGTCATCGCTTGTCAGCGGGCCTTGTAGCCCAGGCGCAGCGAAACGGCGTCGGCGGTGCTGACCACTTGCGTGGCCAGGCTGCGCAGGTCCTTCTTGGTCAGGCGCTGGATCGGCCCAGCCAGGCTGACGGCCGCGATCACCTTGCCTGAGATGTCGCGTATCGGCGCGGCGATGCCGCGCATCCCGACCTCGCTCTCCTCGTCGTCGATCGCGTAGCCCGACTGATGAACTTCCTCGAGCGTCTTTCGCAGGGCCTTCGGATCGATGTTGGTCTTGGGCGTGCGGGCCACCAGGCCTTCGCGGATCACTTCGGCCGTCAGCTCGGGCGCGCCGAAGGCCAGCAGCACGCGGCCCTCGCAGGTGCAGAACGCCGGCTTGCGCGCGCCGATGTAGGAGCGGATGCCGATCGCCTGCGAGCTCTCGAGGTTGTAGAGGTACATGATCGAGGTCTGGGCCAGGATCGCCAGGTGCACGGCCTCCTGCGTGCTGTCGCGCAGCATGCCCAGCAGCGGGCGCGCCTGGTTGGAGACATCCATGCGCCGGCGCACCAGGGCGCCGAGCGCGAACAGCGACAAGCCCAGCCGGTAGCGGCCGTTCTCGGGGTTCTGTTCAAGGAAGCCTTCGGCGGCCAGCGTCACGGCCAGGCGATGCACGGTGCTCTTGGCCAGCCCGAGGCGCTTGGCCATGCTGCTGATGCCGAGCTCGGTCTCCTGCTCGGAGAACGACTTCAGCACCAGCAGGGCCGACGTCACCGAAGAAAGTCGACCCGAAGGCGCTGCCTTCTCGACTGCAGGGGCGGGTTTGCGGTTCATGCCGGTATGCTAACCAAAATTTCTCTTATACGGAACCCCGTTCTTCTCAGAAGAACAGGGCCCTTGCGCGCCGGTCACGTCGCCCACGGCCCGATGCCCACCAGCAGCGCAGTCCCGGCAATCCCCAACAGCGCGGCGAGTGCGACCCGCCATGACAGCTTCTCGCCCAGAAAGAGCAGGCTCAGGCCGATGGTGATGAAGACCTCCATCGACACCACCAGCGCGACCGTCGACATCGGGCTGACGTTGAGCGCGGCGAAGTAGAGGATCTGGCCTGCTGAGCTCGTCACGCCCGCGGCATAGAGCCACGGATTGGGTCGCTCGAAGGTGGCCACGACCGCACGCCGATAGCCGCCGCTGAAACTGCCGGCCAGGACGAACAGCAGCGCGCCGACGAGTGTGCCGACCATCGCGCCGAAGAACGGATCGGGCGTCTCCTGCAGCCCGGCCTTGCGCAGCAGGTAGCCCAAGGCGTAGCCGAGGGCGGACGCCGGGCCGTACAGATAGCCCAGGTTCAGCAGTTGTCGCCACGCCGTTGGGGCCGCAGCGCCTGGCGTGGCCTTGCCGCGCCACTGCGCCTGCACCAGCACCGCGAAGCTGGCCATGACCAGCAGCGCGCCCCAAGCCATGCCGCCCGACACCGACTCGCCGAGCACCGCCATGCCCAGCAGGACGGCGAAGAAGGGATTCAGGCGCTTGATCGCCGAGGCGCGCATGGCCCCCAGGTGCTGGACCGAGGCGTAGAGAAACACGCGGCCGATGAAGGCCGTGAGGACGCCCGCGCCGGCCAGCCAGGCCACGCCCTCGATCGTGATCGGGGCGAAGCCCTGCGTGGACCCGACCACCAACCATCCCAGCGCCGAAATGCCAGCAGTCAGCAACAGCGACAGGAACGCGCCGTTGTCGTCGGCGCCACGCGGCGCGCCGCGCATGATCGTGACGTTGGCAACGGCGAAACACAGCGCTGAGCCGAGCGCATACCACTCACCCATCGCCTGCGACGGCCTTCAATAGACGCCGGGGACCCAGCGTTTGACGCGATGCATGTAGTCGCGGTAGGGCGCACCGAACAGCGCCAGCAGGCCGGCCTCGTCGTGGCGCACGCGACCATCGAACCACAGGGCGTGGGCGACGAGCACGACCCACGCCACACCCGAGAACATGAGCGCCAGGCCGGCCAAGAAGATCAGGTGCCCGAGGTACATCGGATTGCGGGTCCAGGCATACGGACCGGTGCTCACCAGGCGCAGCGGTGGATTGGCCAGACCCGGGCCGCCGCCGCCCTGCGCGGCGCGCAGCGTGCCAACCCAGCGGTACTGCGCATAGCCCCATGCCAGCAGCGGCAGCGCCCACGGGTTCAGGCGTGGCCAGCCGCCGTCGAGCACCGCCTGGAGCGACAGCAGCAGCAGCGGCCAGACGACGAAGGTGCGGTTCGATGTGCTTTTGAACCAGCGGCGAAGCGAGCGGGCCGGGGATGTCACGCCGGCACCGGCTCGCCCGCGGGCATCATCAGAATGAAAAGGTTGGCGCAGACGATGGTGCCGGCCAGGAAGTAGAAGACCGCGCCCAGGCCGAACTGGTCGGCAATCACGCCGCCGATCAGCGGCGCCACCGACGCGCCGAGCGACTGGGCACCGAACAGGATGCCGATGCTGCTGCCGCCCATGTTCCTGGGCGTGCTCTCGATCAGCCAGGCCTGGATCACGGGCCGGATGGCGTAGAGGAAGAAGCCGAGCACGGCGATGAAGGCGACAAAGGCCTGCGACTTGCCCGCCAGCGCCATGAACAACAGCACCGCGGCGGTCATGGCCATGCTGGTCATCAGGATCGTGCGCCGGCCCAGGCGGTCCGACAGATGCCCGGCCACCGGCGAGGCCACCAGGCCTGCCGCCTGCAGAACGAACATCGAGGCCCCGATCAGGAACGGCGAGTACCCCATCTCGCGCGCCAGGAACAGCGGCAGGAAGGTCAGCAGCGCGTTTTGCGTCATCGAGCGAAAGGCGCTGCTGGTGGACAGCAAGACGAGGCTGCGGTTGCGAAACAGCGCGCGCAGCCCGCGGCCATAGTCGGCCAGCGACTGCGGCGCGTCGTCGGCAATGGTGTCGCTGGGCGCGGCCTTCTTGCGCCCGAGCTTGAGCGTGCCGAGCATCACCAGCAGCAGCAGCGAGACCACCAGGCCCGGCATCACGTTGAGCACCACCACCTCGCGCCACGACAGCATGGCCAGCAGGGCGCCGATCACGAGCGGCGCCACCGCATCGCCGGCATTGCCGCCCATGCCATGCAGCGACAGCACCAGCCCCTTGCGTTCGGGGTAGCGGCGCGCCAGCGTCGGGATCGCCGTCGGGTGCCACAGGCTGTTGCCGACACCGACCATGGCCACGCACAGCAGCAGCATCACGTAGCTGTGCGTGAAGCTCATCAGCAGGTAGGGGAAGCCGACCCAGAACAGCGAAATCGCCATCAGCAGGCCCTTGCGCCCGACGGTGTCGACCAGCACGCCGCCGGGCACGTTGGCCACGGCGCCGGCCAGGTACTGGCAGGTCATGATCAGGCCGATCTGGCTGAACGACAGGCCGAGTTCGTTGCCGATGATCGGCAACAGCAGGTAGAAAGTAGCCGGGTACCAATGCGTCAGCGAGTGGCCGAGCGTGATCAGCCACGCCTCCCGGAACGAGCGGCGCGCAGGTGCGTCGGCGGCGCCCGCAGCCAGCGTGCTGCTCATGGCTCGCGCGCCGACTCTCGGGCCAGCGCCGGGCCGCCCCAAGCGGCCCGAGCTCCCAAGGGCCACGATGGGGCCCCTGCTGGACCCTGGGGACGCGAGCGCAGCGAGTTGGGGGCCGTCATTTCGCGCGCTTGAGCACGGTGTCGTCGAACAGCTTGGTCCACTTCTCGGCCTCGTCGAGCGACTGGATCGGGTCCGTGATCAGGATCTTCACGCCCTTCAGCGGCGACGGCACCTTGGTGTTGGTCGGCACGTAGTCCAGGCCGAGCATCAAGGGCTGCGCTTCGGTCAGCATGTACTCGTGAAAGAGCAGCGCGGCAGCCGGGTGCGGCGCCTTGGCCGCCACGCCGATGGCGTTGGAGCGCGCAATGGCCGGCTCGATCACGACCCAGTCGATCGGCGCCCCCTTCTTCTTGGCCTGCTCGGGCATGTAGTTGTAGACCGTCAGCGCCATCGGCACCTCGCCCGACACCACCATGTTGGTCAGCAAGGTGTGGCCGGTGCGCGGCGAAATGCCGTTCTTCGCGACCAGTTCCTGAAAGTACTTCAAGCCCTTGTCGCCGCCGCCGTTGAGCCCGACCACGGTGGCGAACCAATCCTGGTTCTTGGCTTCGATGCCGAGCTTGCCCTTCCACTTCGGATCGAGCAGATCCTGGTAGGTCTTGGGCAGGTCTTCCTTCTTCACCAGGTTGGTGTTGTAGGCCTGCACCCACACCGACAGCAGCGTGGCCGCCCACTGCCTGTGCGGCGGCACCGAACCCGCCTGCAGGTCCTTGTAAACGGGCGAGTTGACGGTTTGCAGGACCTTCTCGCGGCTCAGCGCTTCCATCTCCGGCGAGCCGAAGTGCACCGCGTCGACCTCGTGGCGGTTGGCCGCCGCCTCGGCCAGCGTGCGCTGCAAGACCTTGTCGGTGCCGGCGCGCCAGACCACGACCTTGACGCCGTACTTGGCCTCGAAAGGCTTGATCAGCGTCGGCAGGTCTTTCTCGGCGATCGTCGTGTACAGCGTGAGCGTGCCTTCCTTCTTGGCCGCCGCGACGATCCTGTCCATGCGGTCGGCGCCTTCGTAGGTGGCCAGCGCCGGCTGGGCCCAGGCCCCACCCGCCATCATCGTGACGGTGGTCGAAAGTGCGATTTGACGCCAGACGTTCATTGCCTTCTCCTTGCTTGCGCGAACTCAGTTTCGGATGTCTTGCAGGAACCACTCGCTGGGCAATTCACGGCCCAGGCCGGCGCGGCGGGCGGCTTCATAGACCACGGCGGCGACCGCATAGAACTGCGCGCCCTGGATGTTGCCGCGCTCGGAGTACGTGACCTGGTCGTCATCGGTGCGGCCGACCGCCCTGCCGGCGACAACGTCGGCGTAGGCGATGTCGCTGCCGCGACCGGTGACCTGCGGCGCAGCCCGGCTGGCCCGCTTGCCGGCCCAGCGGGCGTCCGACGGACGCGCGACGTAGCCGAGGTACTCGTCGGCCGTGCCGTACTCGGGCCGACCCACGGGCGCCGGCGCCGTGCCCAGCCGCAACGTGCGATCGAAGCGGCGCAGCGCAGCGGCATCGGGGCGCCCGCCGATCGAGATCACGTGCATGCCCGGCTCGAGCCACTCGCCGCGGATCACCGGCTCGGCCGAGTCGGTGCAGGCGGCGAGGATGTCGGCGCCGCGGTAGACCTCGCGCGGATTGTCCAGCGCCTCGCACTCGATGCCGTGCAACCTGGCCATCTGTGCGGCGAATCGCTCGCGGTGGGCCGGCGTCGGGCTGTACACGCGCAGCCGCCGGATTGCACGCACTTCCAGCAGCGCGTGCACATGGGCATGGGCCATCGCTCCCGAGCCCAGCAGGCCCAGTGTGGGCGTATCGGCGCGTGACATGCAGGCGGTGCCGATCGCGCTATCGGCCGCCACCCGCAGGTGCTGCAGCAGGCCGTCATTGATCAGCGCCAGCGGCTCGCCGGTGTTGACGTCGGTCAGGAACACCAACCCGCAATAACGCCCTGGACGCGAGCAGTACTTTTCTTCGGTGCGCACACCGGCGTACTCGCGATGGAAGATGATGTCGGACTTCATGCGGATGGCGAAGTAGCCACCGGTGGAGCCCCCCTCCATCGTGCCCCATTGGTAGTACTTGTCGGGCTCGCGGGTCGGGATGCGGATGTCGATGCGCGGGCGGCAGACCGCCTCACCCGCAGCAAGTTCGCGATACGCCGTCTCGAGCGCCTGCCGCGTCGCGGCCGCGGTCAGCAACTGCCGCACCGCCTCGTTGTCGATCATCAGCACCGCGTGGTCTCCCGCGCTGAGCGGCCACGGTCAGCGGCCCTTGGCGTGGAATATCTCCTCGTACAGCTTGTTCCACTTGTCGTACTCGTCGAGCATCAGCCGGGCATCGACGAACTTCAACTCGCCCTTGCTGAACGGGTTCTCCACCTTCTTGCTGGTCGGCACGAAGTCGCGCCCGGCCAGGATCTTCTGCCCCTCTTCGCTGAGCTCGTAGTCGAAGAACAGGATCGCAGCATGCGGGTTGGGCGCATTGCGAGCCACACCGATGCCGTTCGGGCGCGCGATCGGCACGCCGATGGAGAACCAGTCGATCGGCGCGCCCTTGTCCTTGAACTGCTCGGCCTTGTAGTTGTAGACCGTCAGCGCGAACGGCACCTCGCCCGACACCACCAGCTGCGTCAGCAGCGTGTGGCCCTTGCGCACCGACATGCCGTTGCCGGCGACCATGTCCTTGAACAGCTTGACGCCGCGCGCCTCGCCGAGTTCGCCGATCACGCCCGACAGCCAGTCCTGGTCTTCGGCCTCGATGCCCAGGCGGCCCTTCCAGCGCGGGTGCAGCAGGTCGGCCCAGGTCTTGGGCAATTCTTCCTTCTTCACCAGGTTGGTGTTGTAGGCCTGCACGAAGACGTTGAGGCGCGTGCCGACCCATTCGCCGTGCGGACGGATCGCCGCCGGGATCAGATCGGCGAGGACCGGCGACTTGACCGCCTGGAACAGCTTCTCGCGGCTCATCGACTCGAGCTCGGGGCCGTTGGTCTCGACGACGTCGACCGTGAAGCGGTTGCCGCGGGCTTCGGTCACGGCGCGCTGCAGCACCTTTTCCGAGCCGGCGCGCCAGACGCTGACCTTGACGCCGTACTTCTTCTCGTAGCCCGCCACCAGCGCGCCCATGTCGTCGCTCTGCGCCGAGGTGTAGATGGTGAGGTTGCCCTCTTTCTTGGCGCCCTCGATGAGACGCTGCATGCGGTCGGCACCGCTGTACTGGGCCAGCTCGGCCATGCTGCCACGGGCGGCGGCCTGCGCCATTGCAGCGCCCGGCAGGAGCGCGATGGCCCATGACAGCGCCGAGAACCAAGTCAATTTGCGAATGCCCATGGCGGGTTTTCCTTTCAGGTGGAGGCTGCGACGCGCACGAGAGTGCGCGCCATCAGTCGGCTTCCTTCTGTACCTTCTGGCCCTTGAGGAACAGGCTGGACCACAGGTTGTCCCACTTGTCGGCCTCGTCCAGCGTGATCACGGGATCGATCATCTCGAACGGGAACTTGTTGAGGTGGGTGTCCACCGCCAGGCTGGCCGGCACGCGGTTGCGCTCCTTGAGCAACAACTGGCCTTCGAGCGATAGCATGAAATCGGTGAACAGCAGGGCAGCGTACGGGTGGGGCGCCCGCGGCGCCACGCCGATCGCGTTGGGCCGGCCGAAAGTCGGTGTCAGGGCCTTCCACTTCACCGGGGCCCCCTTGACGATAAGGCGCTCGATGTTGTGGTTGTAGATCGTCGCGGTGATCGGGATCTCGCCCGAGGACACCAGCTCGGCCAGCAAGGTATGCCCGGTGCGCATCTGCGGCCTGGACTCGGCCAGCTTGCGGAAGAAGGCCATGCCTTTTTCCTCGCCCATCGATTTGACGAGTGCGGCAAACCAGTCGGTGTCGCCGGCCTCGAGACCGATCCTGCCGACGAAGCGCGGGTGCAGCAGGTCCTGGTAGCTGTTGGGCACCTCCTCGGGCTTGACGAGGTTGGTGTTGTAGCCGATGGT